>CAZGDK010000114.1:0-10312 GCA_964525155.1 uncultured Smithella sp.
GCTGATCACCAAACACAAGCCGCATCTGCTGGCACATGATTTCAACGTCTGCCAATTCCTCGACCAGTCTAATCATGGGAGACATGCCGTTATCGCTTTGCATCGACAGATAGCGCATGATTGCCGCTGACAGTTCTGATGCCTCTTCAGCAGCCTTCAGAATCTGGTTGCGGTCTCCGTAGTGGCGCAGGGCGCGGCGGTAGATGTCTGAGTGCTTTTCGGCCGTCGTTTTAATAACAAAGCTGCCGGCATTTGTGTCGCCATCCCATAAGAGGACATCTGATTTTTCCGCGTGAATCGTGTCAGCGGCTGGCTCCGGGCAAGTGCCGACGCCGGGTATGCCTAAAGTAACTTGTGTAACTTTTGGGGCGGTTTTCTTACATACAGGCTTGCGCGCTTTATTTTTCTTCGCCTCTCGCTCATGCGCGGCGCAGGTGTAGCAAAATCCGTTCTTCGTGAGTTTCTTGCCGCATTTCGGGCAGCGCTGGGGTTCGGGCTTCTGCTCGATCTTTGGCTCTGGCGTCGATTTCGCTGGCTCTGACAGCGGCTTAGCTTCCCTCGCTTTTCTGGCGTTGCGTGCTGCGCTGCATGGTCGGCAAAGACCAGACTCGTTGAAAGTGCAGGGCTTGCCGCATTGCTTGCAGGTTGCGGGGCGCTTCTTTGCTGGTTGCTTCTCTATCGGCTTGTTTTCTGTTATCGTCATGGGTTTCGGTTCCTCCAGTTTCAGTTTAAATTTCAGTCTGCCGGCGTGTTTGAGGCAATATGAGCAATGCTCAAACCCGTCTTTGGCGCGGCACTTGCCGCAAGTTTTGCACATCGGGCGTTTTTCGGCTTCTCTGGCCTGCTGCGCAGTCGATCGGCAGCTGTGACAGAATCCGTTTTTCGTGAGCGCGTTGCCGCATGTGGTGCAGGTTGGCACGTCTTTGTCAGCCGATTTGGTTACAATGCCGAGATGTTTGAGAATTAGCGGGCAGTAAGCGCATGGGCCGTGTTCAAGGCCTCTGGCTTCGCGTGCTTTTGCGGCAAGATGGCGAGTTCGGCAGAGGCCGGGGTTGAATTCTTTGCCGCAGTCGGGTTCGTCAGAATCGGCCAATGCGAGTATTTCGGGGTCGGGGTGTGGTCGATGCGGCGTGCTGGGGTGTTTCATAAGTTTAAGGCCTCCAGCTTCTTTATCCTGGACGCGATCATTTTTTTGACTGTTGCCCTGGTCTCTTTTGCCAGACATGCCTTGAGCGCATCGAGGCTAATCTTTTCGATTGTGTATCTGGCGCAGTCGGCGCTTGTGCAGCAAACGTGTTTTATGCTTACCTCGATCTCGGTGGCGTAGTCGCTGCATGTTTCGGAAAGATTCACTTTCTGCATCGACCTCGGGCCGGTGTAGTTATTGCAGCGCCGATCGGTCGAGAGATAACCGCAGTTTGAACAGGATTGATTCATGCTGCTTTATCCTTGTCGGGCAGGTCGAAGAGGCCTGAACCATGGGCAGGTTGGCCAAGGTGCCGGGATTCTGGAGTATTCTGCGATTTTGATTGTGCAGGTGACGTTGCTGCAGCCGGGCGCATGTTTGTGGTGCTGGCAACTGAGACAGGTGATTTTTGATCTTCTGGCTGATCCCATAATTTGTTTTGCTCCTTCCAGGCCTTAATGCAGGCCTCGTTGCCGCAAGCGGCACAGTCTTCGGGTTTTCGCATCGGGTTCGGGCATTCACGCAAAGCCGTTTGCATGGCGCGATTCTGAATCCTGAAAACTTCACCTTCTGATTCCCACCTGGCCTGCAATTCAGCGCGCTGACGAGCGCTGTAGTCATCGAGCCATGGTTGATCATGCGGACTCATCATTAGTTTGCTGCTCCAGTTTCTGTTGTGTTTCGATCGCCAGCTTGCGCCAGACGTCGCATTGATGTTCAGCTCGCGATGCCCGGCGCAAAAGATCGCGTATCAGGCCGGCGACTTCTGTCGGCAGATTGGTAGCAATCGACAATATTTCTGCATCGGTCAGGCTGATGAAGTCGTTGTCGCGAAACACCTTCATGCCGATTCCTCCTGGTTGGCCAGGCGGTAAAAGCGCTGGTGATCGGCGTTAAATACGGCCATTCGGGAGCCGGTGCCAACATCGCGGCCCTTGGTCATCATGACCATCACCTTTTTGTGTCCATCGTCGGTCTTGACGCCGGTGTCGTGCAGCAGAAATACAGCGTTGGCATCCTGCTCGATCGCGCCAGACTCTCGCAAATCCGAAGAGCGCGGCGGTCTCTTTTCGCTTTCGCATGCCCGATTGAGCTGCGCCAGAATGAAAACCGGCACATTAAGCTCTTTGGCCAGATTTTTAAGCTCACGGCTGGCTTGAGAAACTGCCTGCTCCCTGGTGTCGCCCTTGCAGTTGAGCAACTGCAGATAGTCGATAACAATCAGACGCGCGCCATTTTCGACTTCTTTGCGGGCAATGCGCCTGATGCTGTCGGTCGTCTGATCTGGCTGATCGTAAACGGCGATGCGGTCAGACACGGCAAGCAATTCTGCCGAGGCGTTGAGGAGGTTATTGCGTATCGCCTGCGGAACCTGAGACGGCTGACGTGAAGCGATTTTGGTATTCTGTTTGGCGACAGCTGCCAGCAGGCGCGGGCTTATCTGAGCAAGGTTCATCTCGAGTGAAAAAAGCACGGCCCGACTTTGACAATCTGAACAAATCTGCAGCGCTGCAGCGGTTTTGCCGACTCCGGGGCGGGCGGCTATGATGATGGTTTCGTTCGGCAGAAAGCCACCGCCGTGCAAATCGTCGAGGATATCCCAGCCGCTTGGAAGCAGCTGTTCGTTATCGATGCGCAGTTCGATTTTGCGAAGCAGTTCGACACTGGTATCGACCAGGCTGCCGGTTTGCTGGCGATCGAGATATTTTGCCGCCAGCTGCGATTCTTTATCAGCAATTTCGCGGGAAAGATCGAGCAAATCTTCTGACTTGGCACGCTGCTGAACCTCTCGGCGCAGGCGCTCGATGCCGGCTTTGTAGATTTCCAGTTTGAGCTGAGCAAAATACTGCAGAAAATGCCTGCTGGTTGGGATGACGTTGAGCATTTCAGCGATATCGGCGGCGGCAACGTCAAGCCCGTTGTTTTTTGCCCAGGCTTTTGCCAGCAGCATATCGACCGGTGTCGATTCTCTGGCAGCACCGATGACGGCACGGGCCGGCAGGTGGGTAAAGTCATCGAGCGGCAGGTCAACGTGATAGGCATTGTTGCCGGCTTCGAGCAGCACGCAGGCTGCAACGCTGATTTCGAGTTCAAGTCTGGTCGGTTGCATCAATAACAACTCCCGTAAAGTCTTTTCATTTCGGCGATCAGTTCCTGTTCCTGCATCGCGCCAGAGCGGCGCTGATCACGCATCTCGCAAACCGTATCCTGAATCCATTCGAGTCTGTTTTTATTGCGCTTGATACGGGCTTTTTCGATGTCTTCATAGCTGCAATCAGCTGCCAGTAGGGCATGTAAAACTTCGTGATCGCGTGGTGAAAGAATTGCAGTAGGCGGAAGGCCAAGCGCCTGCAATGCTGCCTGATAATTGACTGAAAAACGGTTTGCTCTACTACTGTCTTTAATATTGTCTTTAAGATTGTCTTTAGCTACCTCGCCGGCTTGCTGCTGGTCGGCGTCTGCGGGGTGTTTTGGGTTCCAAGTTTTAGAACCTGCACTAGTCTGGTTTTTAGAACCTGCACTAGTCCGGTTTTTAGAACCTTCTAATTTTTGGAGGGTTCCAATTTTTAGACTAGTCTGGTTTTTAGAACCCTCGGCCGGGTCATTTTCGATGGTCGGTGAGCTGTAAACCGGCACGTATTCAACTGCGCCGGCTGGCAGATCGACCTGCCAGTCACTGATTGCCGTATTAATGCTGTAGCGGTTGGTGTTGTCACCGTTTTTTTCTTTGAAAATGACGCGCTTTTCGACCAGAGATTTGAGCGCCAGATAGATGTACTTGCCGGAACTGCTTTTAATTCCGGTAAGGGCCAGCAGATTACTGATGCCGGCTCGATTGCCGGTATCTTTCTGGTTCCAGCCGTAGCTCAGGCGAATGATTGCCAGAACCACCTTGGTTTCGTTGCGACTGATGTCAGCGCCGCTGATTGCGTCAAGCAGTTCGTTGGCAATCCTTGTATATCCGTCTTCGAGTTGAGCCTTCATCGGTTCACGCTCCGTTAAGTGTTCGATTTTCCCTGGTGTGAATGCTCTCTGGCGTTCGGACAGGTCGCAAAATGCGAAATGTTGACAAAAACACAGTGGGTGTTGCCGTCTGAACCTTTGACGGCGGCAAATGTGGTTTTGGCATTGAACGGGTGGGTTTTGCCATTCTTCGTTGTTTTCCAGATGATTTCGGCGCCGCATGAACTGCAATTTGACATCTTATGCCTCAACCTTCATCTGCCAGCGCATCGGGGTATCAGAGTCTTTCGGCCAGACGCAAGATGCGAGATTTCGTCGAACCAGAGATTTAAGAGCATGCCGAACTTCATCGAGGCTGGCGCCGGTTCTTGTTGCCACTTCTTCAACAGATTCAGGGGTGTTTGTCAGTAATTGCATGCGATTTGCCATTTTGTCCCACTCCTTCAGAGATTTTGCGCCGGTCTTTCCCGGCTGTCAGGCATGCTGTCAGTGTCTGCTTGCCATCGCATCTGTCCCGGACAGCTCAGGTCTGCTCGTTCTCCAGTGGCTCGCTTCGAGCAGCGTCCCGGCTTCGGCGCTTAACGCCTGGTCCTGGCGGGAGCATGGACAGGGCAGGATTCGAACCTGCAAGCGGGTTTCCAATCGCTTGTTCATCCGCAGCTACACGTTGCGCACCGTAATCGCCTACGTTTTCCATTTCGCCACCTGTCCAAGAATGTGGGGCCGGAGCCCCACGGAAGTGAGAGGATCCAACAAAAAAGAGAGAGTTCCAGAGAAACAACTGACGGCTGAGGGATTGGCCAGCAGACGCCAGATCGTTCGAGAAAGGCAGGGGCTCACGCCCCTGTGAACTCACTGGTAGAGTGAGGTTTAGAGCTAAGTTCGGGGAGTCTTTCCATGAAGCGGTCGAGCTCAATTCGGTCGTAAATCTTTTTGCGGATGCCGGGGAGCTGGCGCGGCACGAGTGCCGGGGCAATCTTTTCGATAAAGACCTGTTCGCAGAACCCGACCAGTTCTGCAGCTTCGGCGGCTGTCAGCCAACGGGCAAAGGCCAGGCGCTGCCAGTTGATCGGTTTCGGTTTCATAGAGCCTCCAGTTAAAGAGAAAGCCCCTTGGCGGCGGTGGGACTCGCTACCTTGGGGCTTCCCCACAAAACGATTTAAAATCAAATCGTCGTGTGCTATGATTAACTTACAACCCCGGTCCCACGATCGAGGCTGTGTTCTGGGTAGTCCCGGCTATCTTGCCGGATGTGGCGGGACTACCTCTTACAACTCAAACGCGGAGAATCAATTCATTCAAGTTGACTTCGATTTTCCGTGTCGGGTTGATGCTGTAACATGTCTTACCAGAAGAGGAGCCGTCCCAAAAATGCAAATCAGCGGAGTTGATGTTCTTAAGGTTGTTATTGAAAATGAAATCCAGCTTAATACGCTGCAAAAGCTTGTCGCCAAGCTTAACAAGGAGGTTCCGCAGGCGCTCTATGATCAGCTTCATAAGGAAGCTGCAGCAGAGGCCGCTAAGAAGTATCCTGGTATTGTTCATCTCAATCCTTAACCGTCTTGCATCTGACACTTTTAAGGACATCACCAAGAAGATCAGCATTAAGCTGTAAAAGCCTTTGAATTTCAGTGAAATTGTTTGAAACCTTTTCAACAACTTCTCTGTATTCTTCGGATTCGAGCTCAATTTTGATCGTTGTGACAGATTCTGACATATCAAGGTTCTCCTGGTGGAATTTGAAAAAACCTGAGGGATTGACCTCTGACCTAGTTTTTACCCCAATGAATCGGGGATTGAAACATTGGCCTTCGGTTTTTCTCAATTCCTGACGATTTGAGTATAGGATATTCTCCAATGATTTGTCAATACAATGGATTTTCTCCTATCGCAGAGGTTTTATGAAGTTTAACGATCGACTAAGCCGCATTTTAAGCGGAAAAAAAAGTTTAGAAAAAATTTCGCAGGCTGAAATAGCGCGGCGGCTGGGTGTTCAGCGCAGCAGCATTTCAGACTGGAAACTTGGCAAAGCCGAGCCGAGCATCAACATGATTCATAAGCTGGCGGAAGCGCTCGATGTTTCCCCGGCCGAACTGCTTGGCGAAAAGTCGCCGCAATACGTGGATCTGAGCCAGTGGGTCACGCTGCCGGTTATCGGCAAAGTCCCTGCAGGAGTCGCACTTGAAGCTATAGAAGAATATGAGGGAGAGATAATCGTGCCGCCAGAAGATGCCCGGCCGGGCTATTTTGCTTTGAAAGTAAGCGGGGACTCGATGTATCCGAGAGTCTTGAGTGGTGATGTGGTGGTGGTCGCGCCAAACCTGGAGCCCTATAACGGCCAGGTGGTAGTGACCAGGGTAAACTGTCAGGGCGAGGTAACGCTGAAAGAGTTTCAGCGCGACGGCGACACGATTCTGCTGGTTCCGGAGAACAAGTCGTATCCGACTAAAGTTTTCCGGCCCGGCTCCGATCTGAAGATCGTCGGTGTCGTCGTCAGCCTACAGCGCCGGAAGGTGTAGCACTAAAGGAGATCTTATGGAGGCGATATTGGTGTTCTGTGTTATTTTGCTGGGGGCTGCAATTTATTTGCCATATGCAGCAAAAAGAAAACGAAGAGAATCGTTAATGCTAAAATATGGCGATTCTGATTTGGTAGACAAGCTTATGGATGGTTATTTTTGGCAAGGCCAAACGGAAGAGCAGCTTATAGATTCTCTTGGTCGGCCTGTCGATATTGATCAAAAAGTAATGAAAACAAAGAAAAAAGAAATTTGGAAGTATAATCCTACAGGCAAAAACAGGTTTGGCCTGAAAATTACCATCGAAAATGGCGAAGTAATAGGATGGGACAAATAGAGGCGCAACATGGCGGCAATAAGCTATAAATGCCCGCATTGCGATCAGGAAAACTGGACCGAAGATACCAGGCGCGGAACCTTTCGGGATTGCAATCACTGTGGCCGACCTGTTCAGGTGCCAGGCGGACAAAAGACAACTATTCCGGGGCTGAAAACTTGTCCTTATTGTGCCGAAACAGATTTACAGCCAGCCGCAAAAGTATGCAAGCATTGTGGCAAAAAATTAGACGGTGGCGGGCAGGGGTGTTTGTTGAATATGGCAATCATCTGTCTGGTTACTGGCGCCTTGTTTTTTCCACCACTAATTTTGCCAGGTATCGCCCTGGGTCTGGTGTGGATTATTCTGCGACTGTTGTAATGCTGATTTCCTAGTATGAAACTTCTTATACAATAAAAATATAATTGAGACGTAAACATGTTACAATGAAAGTGAGCTTCTATGTCCGATGTTGACTCTGGCCTGGTTAAAATGGTGCTCGATTGGCTCATTGCAAATTACGGAGCTGGCGGAACAGTTACTATTTTTCTCGGTGCATGCATTATATGGTTTTTATTCAGGCTTTATACGGATTGGAGAAAAGACAAAGAAGTTCATTTGACTCTCGATGAAAAAGAAAAGACCATCAATCGATTAGCTAATGACAATCGAGAACTAAGGGCAATGTTTTTGAAACAAGTTTTGAAGTGGTCTAATCAAGATATTTCCGATTTGATTATATCAAATGAATTCAAATCGCCGAAAGAATTAAGAGATCATTGTGAAAAACGAACTCCGAAAAAGGGAGATGAAAAAAAATGACTACTTTTGAATTAGTATTGGTTCTTGCATCAATTTTTATAACCTTCGAAACAGCTAAAATAGTAATGAATTTGAAAACAATAGTTTATTACAGAAGATTAAGACTGATTGAACAATCAAGAAGTGAGTTTGCAGAAACTAGAACTGCGTTTTTTCACGAAGCAATTAACCATAAAGAGGTTTTTAATGGTGAATTAGCACGTGTTTTTTATTCTTTGTTAACATTTTTAGTTCGCAATCCAGATAATTTTGGAGTAATCGCTCAAAAGTATTTGGCATCTTTGGACTCTCCAAATAAACGTGATACTAGTAGCTTAGTTCGAGAATTTATTCTTTGGCCCGATAGCTGTAAAAAATGTTTTGCCGAAGTTATTACATCCATACACAAGCTTCCAGAAGTATGTGCGCCAGAATGGCTTCAAGCTTTAATTTACATTCTAAAAAAATTGATCAGAATAGGCATTATCAGTGATTCTATGCGCAAAAAACTTATTGCTTTCTTTGAAAGCAAAGAAAAGACTCAGGCAATAAGCGACCTTGAAGCGTTTAACGGTCGACTTTTAAAAGCATAACCAGAGCCCCACGCAGACCCACGCATTTTATAGAAATTTATAGTTTTTTATGGTAAGTTAGTGGGGTTGAAAGGGTCTTAAAGTCTCGCTTTTGCCGATCAACAGAGGGTTCTCTTCGGGTTCGAACCCCGTTTCCCGCTCTGTTGTATCTCGCCGGTAGAGCGAGGTTTAGAGACCCGGCAAGATGCGCCCCACGCATTGCCCCACGCAATTCTGAGGGCGCCTTGCCGAAAATCTACCTGTGAGGTGCGACTATGTCATGGTTAATCGCCAGTAAAAATTCATCTGGCAAAATAACGTCCTGGATATACAGATACCGGATCGGCAACAAACAGAAAGAACGGTCCACCAGGCAAAGAGATCACGCAGCTGCCGTTCGCGTTCAAAGACAATGGGATGCCTGTCGCCTGCTTTATGGCAAATTTCCAGATGAAATGGCAACTAAAACTCTTGAAGGGTCAGAGATAAAATCCCAGATCGACCGACTCTTGCTGCATAAGAAAGCAGAAATCAAGGCCTCGACAGTTCAGCGCTATCGGATCCAGTTTCAGGCTGTCGAAGATTTCCTGGCCAAAAAAGGAGTCAAATCTTTCGGGCAGCTTAGTACCAGCCTGATGATTGATTACAAGGTATCGAGACTCAACGCCAATAAGAGTCACAAAACAGTTGCCGAAGAGCTTATGCTTTTTAGATCGCTGATCCGTGGCCTTGTTGAAGAAGAACTGCTAGATCGAGATCCGGTAAAAAAATGGCCTGAGATAACGAAGAGAATTCCGGCCAGGCCTGACACTCTCGGACCATATTCTGACGAAGAGGTTAAGGCGTTGTTGGGTCATTTCGAAAGCAACAACCCTGAGTTTTTTCCAGTAGCAATGATGGCATTTTATGCTGGCCTGCGAAGTGGTGAGATCAAAGGACTGAAGATCGGTGATATCAATTTTGCCGTCGGCATTGCAACTGTCTATAATCAGAAATCGATCAAAGACACAAAAAGCGCATATAGAACTGTTACCCTGCATCCCGATCTGCTTGTTCTGTTGAAACAGAAGTGCAAATCGGCTCTGCCGACTGCTTTTGCTTTTCCAGAGTTGCGCCATCATGCGCCACATTGGCCAGTCAGACAGCTACAAAAGGCCTGTAAGGCTCTGAATATACAATATCGACGCTTTCATGGTTGCCGGCATACCTTTGCAACAAAAGCAGCCAACTCAGGCGTTGGTTTACCGAAGGTCCAGGCGCAACTCGGTCATACCAATCTGGCAACAACTCAAAAGTACATCAGGCAAAATCAGATGGATGATAACGAGATCCGTTTAGTGAACTTCGGTTGAAAAAGCCCGCCATTTCTGACGGGCCACCATAGAGGAACCACGCAAGTCTATTTCCGAAACAGTTTCCCGATGCCCTGAACGATGCCGCCAAGGCTGATGGCATCTGACAAATAAACCGGCTTGCCCTTCCAACTGCCGAGCTTCACGTCAATTTCACGGCCCTTGAGTGCCTGTTTGACCTGCTCGACAGCAACGTCGTTTGCGCCGATGGTGATAGCGAATTCTTCGGCCTTCTGCAGCGTCTCGGGCGTGAATTTGCCGCCGACCATCTTGCTTTCGTCTTTCAGCGTGTTTGCCAGCACAATCAGCGACTGAGCAAGGGTTTTGCCCGCCTTGTGCGACTTGTAGAGCGAAATAACGACCGACAACGCGGCCACGACATAGCCCAAGTATTGAACGATAGTGTCTGCATTCATGATACTACTCCTTTATTTTCCGGCAATCGCCGCATTTATAGACGTTGCCAATCTTCCAATAAACACCGCCGCAACTACACAGCTCAACGCCAGATACCTGCCGCCTGCGCCTTTCGAGCATCTTTTCTCTGTCGCTCGATGCGGGCGGCTTCTTCGGCAAGCTGCAGTTGTCGCTCAAATCGTTGC
>CAZGDK010000115.1:0-9953 GCA_964525155.1 uncultured Smithella sp.
GCACATGGCCCGCACGTTGCCGCCGATGGTGTCGAGCTGCTTTTTCTGCATCAGGCTCACTTCATCCGCCGGATAGAGGATGGTCACATCAATGCCGTCAACGCCCTTGTAGGCTTCTCCCACGGCGCTTCCCGTATCGCCGGACGTCGCCACCAGAATATTGAGCCTCTCTCCTTCAGGCCGGCAGTGGCTCATGAGCCGCGCCATCATGCGGGCGGCGAAATCCTTGAAGGACGCCGTGGGGCCCTGGTCCAACCGAAGGATAAAGGCGCGCGGATACACCGCCTCCAGCGGGACGGGAAAGTTGTACGCGTCCTTCACGATCTCCTCGAGGACTTCGGAAGAAAATTCTTCCAAGAGAAACGCCCGGGCGACCAGCAGCGCGGCCTGCCAGTAAGGTTGGTCGCGCAGCGCAACCATATCCTTCATGGAAAGCCGCGGAATGGCATCGGGAACAAAAAGTCCCTCATCCGGCGACTGCCCGGCCAGCAGCGCTTCCCGAAAAGATACGCTGCCGGTAAAGGGAGTAATTCCCGCAGCCTGTTTTACATGACGATTGGTGCTGTAGTAGCGAATGGGCATGCCCGTTGTCCCTTTCAAAGGTGATTTTCTATAATCTGATTGGCGCAAATAAATCAACAAAAAACAATACCCTCCTGTCGGGTGTTTGCCTGGGCGATCTGCCGGTACGGTCATGGACGGCGTTTTGTCTTCTCCGAAGGGCCTGCGGTTTTTCCGGCGGGCAAAAATAAATTGCAAAACCGGCTGTTCGGAATCCGGAAAGCTGTCTTTTCCGAAATCCATTTGGAAAATAGCGGCTTCTATGCTAAAAAACCAAACGCTTCAGGAATGGGAAGCGCAAATTCTTTTTGGATTGGAACATCATGGAAGAAAAAAAGACCGTTCGTCTGACGGAAACCGTCCAAAGCGCGGGTTGAGCCTGCAAGATCGGTCCGGGGGACCTGTCCGACATTCTCAGCGATTTGCCGCTCATCTCCGATCCTAATTTATTGACCGGATATGAACATGCGGAGGACGCAGGCGTGTATAAAATTTCGGACGATGTCGCGCTGGTGCAGACGGTCGATTTTTTCACGCCGACGGTGGATGATCCTTACACGTTCGGCCAGATTGCCGCGACCAACGCCATCAATGACATTTACGCCATGGGCGGAAAGCCGCTCACCGCCATGAACATCGTCTGCTTTCCGATTAAAACCATGGATAAAACCGTTTTGCGCGACGTTTTGCAAGGCGGGCTCGATAAAATGCGTGAAGCGGGCGTGCTGCTCGTCGGCGGGCACAGCGTGGAAGACAATGAAATCAAATACGGCCTTTCCGTGACAGGCACGATCTCTCCGGACAGAGTCCTCTTTAATCGCGGCGCAAAACCGGGAGATCAACTGATTCTCACCAAGCCACTGGGCACGGGCATTGTCAGCACGGCGATCAAGGCGGGTGTGGCAAGCCCCGAGCTCATGCAAAAAGCCATTGACTGCATGACCGGGCTCAACAAAAAAGCCTCGGAGCTGATGCTTACGGCAGGCGATATTCATTCCTGCACGGACATCACGGGGTTTGGCTTTTTCGGACATACCTGCGAAATGATCGAAGGCGAAAATATCGGCCTGCGGATTTCGGCGTCGGCCATTCCCGTTTTTGCAGGCGTTCAGGATCTGGTCGAATCGGGCTACGTTCCCGGCGGCCTGTACCGCAACCGGAATTTCCGCATCGCGCAGATTGAGAAGGCGCCTTCCTGCCCGGACTGGATTTATGACGTCTGCTTCGATCCGCAGACGGCGGGCGGCTTGTTTTTCAGTCTCCCGGCGGCAAAAGCGCTGCCTCTTGTGGAACAAATGCATGCCGCCGGCATGAAAGACGCGGCGGTGGTGGGTGATGTCGTGGCCGATCACCCGGGAAAAATCCTCATTGAATGAACAGCGAGACGCCTCACAACAAAAAATGACCATTGATTCCCTATCGCCCAAACATGAGACGCACCACCATCTCAAACGCCTTTTGGAGCTAGTAAAGCCGGACGATTCGCTCCTGCTCATGATGCAGGGCAGCCCCGACCCCGATGCGATCGCCTCGGCCATGGCGCTTCGGGAAATCCTTCAGCGCGAGAAAGGCCTCTCCCGCTATGTTTTCGCCTCCACGGAGCCTTTCCGCAGACAGCAAAACCGGGAATTCGCCTACGCGATGCGGATCATCATCCGTCCGATGAGTCAGGTGGATGTAGGCGCTTTCCGGCTGATCGCGCTCATCGACGCCCAGCCGTCGTTTTTCAGCGAACCCTACAAAATCATCCGGCCCCATATCGTTTTCGATCATCATCCCCGCGTGGGAGACTGGCAGGCCGAGTTCGCGGATATCCGGCCGCAATACGGCGCGCTTTCGACCATCATGACGGAATATCTTCATGCCGCGTGCATGCGCATTCCCCGCAATCTGCACACCGCGCTTTTGTACGGTATCAAGACGGACACGGACAATTTCGACCGCGACACCATCACCGAAGACATCCGGGCCTACACCTATCACTCCCGGCGCGCCAACATGCGTCTGATCCGGCGCGTGGAGCTCAACCAGACGCCGCCTAGCTACCTGAAATATTTTGTGCATGCCTATCACCACATGACCTTTTTCCGGGGACGCCGCGTCGCCTTTCTGGGCAACGTGGAAAGCCCGGATGTGTGCGTTCAGGTGGCGGACTTTTACCTGCGCCTGATCGGCACCTACTATGTCGTGATTGCGGGCATCGTGGAAAATAAACTGATTGTCATATTCCGCGGCGACGGCTACCGCCAGGATTGCGGCGCGGTCGCGCAAAGCGCCTGCGGTCTGATCGGCAAGGGCGGCGGGCACCGCAGCGCCGCGCGGATTGAAATTCCGCTCGATACCTTGAGCGATCATCTGCACGGGGACCTATCCCAGGAAAGCGTGGACCGGTTTTTGGAGGAGTGCCTCAGAAAAGATAAAAAAGCACGCCGGAGCGCAACCGAAACGGACCCGGACGAGGAGACCAAATGAAAGACATCGGATTCCACAAAGAGATGACAAAGGGCCGCTACCTGAACCCCTTCGCCGGCTTCGAGGAAAAGGAAATTGCCATTGAAGAACGCTATGACGAAACCACCGGCGTGGCCAGCCGCATCCTGCCGTATCGCGTGAAGCCCGGGCACAAGCCCGATATCGACGCTTATCTGGAGAAATCGCCGTCTTCGATTTGCCCGTTTTGTCCCGATCTTTTTGAAAAGCTCACGCCGAGGTTTACGCCGGACATCATCCCGGAAGGTAAGTTCCGGCATGGCGACGCCTGGCTGTTTCCCAACGCATTTCCCTATGACGCCACCAACACCGTGGCCATTTTTTCATCGCGGCACTTTGTCGCGCTGGATCAGTTGACGCCCCAAGCCATGCGCGACGGCTTTGCCGTCTGCCGCGATTATTTTTACCGCATCGCCGAAATGCAGCAGGGGCATCAGTACTGCTCCATCAATTGGAATTACATGCCGCCCGCGGGCGGCGGGATGATTCACCCGCACCTGCAAACCATCGTCGGCAAAAACCCGACCAGCTTTGTCCGCCGGATTCTGGCCAGCGCGCAAAACTACGCGGCGGCGACCGGCGGCGGGAATCTGTGGCGCAATCTGTTGATGATGGAACGAGAAGCGGCCGAACGCTATATCGCCTGCACGGGAGCGATCGCCTGGCTTGCGGCGTTTTCGCCCAAAGGCATGGCCGGAGAAATCGACTTTTATTTCAAGGAGAAAACATCGTTTTTTGATCTGACCGAAGCCAACTTTGACGAACTGCTCACGGGCCTGTCCAAAATTTTTCTGCATCTGTATGTGAACAACTTCATGAGCTTCAATCTGTCGCTTTACGCCACGATGACGCCGGATAAAAACTTCTGGGTGCAGGGCAAAATCGTCCCGCGTTTTGAACTCAACCCCCTGGGCACAAGCGACCTCAACTATTTTGAAAAACTGCACGACGAAATCATCTGCCCCATCGTTCCCGAACAACTTTGCCGGGAATTGCAGGAGTATTTTACAGAACCGCCAACGTAAAAAGATTAACTCCGAAGAAGGTGCAAGACCTTTACCTAACTGTGCAATATTCACAAAAGGTTATTCCCGCGGAGGCGGGGTTCCAGTATTAATAGAACTGGTTTGCCACCTGTGCGAAGACGACGTCTGGATACCGGCTTTCGCAGGTATGACAAATTCTTGCTTCATTTCCTCAATTGCAACACAGTCTCGGAAGGCGGAACGCCGCTGCCTTGCGCACTAAAAAAGGGGGCTTTCGTTCAATCACGAAAGCCCCCCGTTCGCAAACAGGCTAAAATTCAGTTATGGCACGGGGCCAAAACCATTGACCAGACCGGCTTTCATTTCACAGCCGGCATTGCCGATTTCAAAATATTCCTCGCCGGAAACCGTAAACGGATTCCAGGTCACAAGGCCGGTGGCCAAAGGCGTGTTGGGATTGCCGCTTTTGGCAAAATTGGACCAAAGCGTCATGGCCTGGTCGGTCATCAACAATGATGCGGCGCTGGGCGTCGGGAAGGTATCAAAATAGCCGGTGGACAGAAGTACGTAATACCCCCAGATCGTCATGTCGTCGCGCGACTGCGTCACACCGATCTCCGCATCGGTCTTGTTCGTCAGATTGAGATACTGATGCGTCGCAAAGCTCATGCCGTAGTTAAACGTGTAAACCAGTTCAATGCCGTGGTAGGCGCGAACAGGAGGGTCAAGAGCCAGCCAGCCGGAGGTCGCGGTTCCCGGAACAAAAGACCACTTATACACATACTGGGCCGCCGTGTTGTATGCTTTCCGCCAAGGCATCTGCTGGGTCACGCCCGGCGCAAGGTCGGCGCCGCCTACGACATCGTTATCCACCGAGCCGCCCATGAAGGGCACATCGCTTGCCAGACCGGCTTTGATCAGGTTTTCCATGGTATCAGTCAGATACACACCGTCCTGGTTCGGCGTAAACATCACCCAGTCGGAAGATCCCCATTTATTGTTCGCTTCGGTGATAATTTCCTGCCAGGTTTTGGCGCGGAATGCGGCAAGATCGTTTACAAAATTGTTGGTCAACGCGGAGCCCTTGGCTTCCGCAACCGCCAGCGTTGAATGATTTAAAGCATCTCCGGGGGCCATGCCGCTTTGGCAAATCACTTTATGGAACAGGCCCGCCGCCAGAGGAGAAGCCATAAGCGATATGGATTTGCCGCCGCCGCCGGACTGGCCGAAAATGGTCACGTTGTTGGGGTCGCCGCCGAACGTGGCGATGTTGTCGCGCACCCATTCCAGCGCCTTGATCAGATCGCGCTGGCCATAGTTGCCGGATTGCCCCTGCTCCGCGGTCAACCACGGATGCGCCATATAGCCAAACGGACCCAGGCGGTGGTTGACCGTCACCAGGACCACGCCCTTCGTCGGGAGCGACAGATGGTTGTTATAATTTTTGGTGCTGCTGGTCAGAATGCCAAACGCCCCGCCGTGGAGCCATACCATGACCGGCAGACCCGTAGCGCCGGAAGGCGCGGTGACATTCAGGTAAAGACAGTCTTCGCTGACTTCGCCTTCACCGGAGCTGGCATAGTTTGCCGCCTGAGGCGCCTGATCCGGATAATTCACCGCGTCGCGCGTCTGTGTCCAGGCAATGGGATTTTCCGGATTGCGCCAGCGCAAATCGCCGATGGGCGGACGGGCGTACGGAATGCCCAGGCACTGCACATAACCCGCGCCGGGCTGATAGCAGCTGATCGGTCCGTAGGTTGTGTTAAACGCCACGCGGTCGCTTGTGGCCCGCGTGAAATGATCCAGCGCGCGCGTCGCGCTTTTCACGGTGCGAAGACCGCGATACGCTGCATCCGTAAAAACGCCCGCGCCGTTTAGCGCGGTCATCAGCGTGGACAGACTGGCGCTGAACGCCGCGGTGGTCTGATCGAAATTAATGGACGACGCCTGGGCGGAGACGATTGCCCGGGCCGCGGCTGTAATCTGAATGCCGTTGTTCAAATCGCCGTCTTGATCCAGCGTCTGCAGCAAAACGAGTTTGTTATTGACCCGCTGATCCGAAGCCGACGCCGCGCCGGAGGTGATGGAAAGCGGCGTCATCTGCGCCGCGCCCGTAGCCGATCCCAGAACGAGGCTGCCGATGGAGAAGGTGATTGTATCGCCGGGACGGTAGCTGAACTGGCCTTGCGCGTTGGTTGTGCCCGCCAGCGTCGCCGGTCCGCGGTAGTCCAGTCCCGAAACAAATGCATCCGTAAACACGCCGGTTTGTAAAACGCTGCCTCCGTCTCCGCCGCTGCTGCATCCGAAAACAACCAGCGCGGACAACAGAATAAGCCATGATGCCGTCAACCTGAAACGATGAAACAGTAATCTGAACTTCTTTCGCATAAACCCCTTCTCCTCTCTTCGATAAGTGTCGATATCCCCTGATTATATCGTGCTTGCCCAGAGTAAAACGGGCAAACCATCAACCGCGGTTAAGTCATCCCCGGCCGGGCCTCGCCGCCGATGGATTTCGTTTTGTTTATGTGGACAAAATTTATACGCCGGCCCAAAATCAATGTCAATAAGAGTTTATTCCTCCTTTAAGGCAGACAAGCTAAGCCGGATAACAACCGCCCGCCCGCCCAAACGGTCGCAATGGTCAGCGGCATAATCCCTCATTGGTTGCGGCCTCCAGAAAATCGCATCCCCCCAGATCGCAGGCCGTTTTCGCGTCGCGGCAGCCGGAGGGACGATCCCCCTGATTGAAATAAACGACGGCCCTGTTGATGTAAGCGCCCGCAAAACCCGGCTTGAGGTGGATCGCCCGGTCAAAATCCTCAATCGCCTCTCGATTCCGGCCCAAGGCGCCATAAGCGACGCCCCTGCTGAAATAGGCCTCCGCATAACCGGGTTTGATGCCGATGCCCCGGTTCAAATCCTCAAGGCCCTCACGGTAGCGGCCCAGGTTGTTATAGACGGCGCCCCGGTTGATATACGCCTCGGCATGATCCGGTCTGATGGCAATCGCCCGGCTGAAATCCTCAATCGCCTGACGCTCGTTGCCAAGGGCGTTTAAGGCGGCCCCCCGGTTCAGATAGGCCTCCGCGTACTGCGGTTTGATGCCCAGGGCCATGTCATAATCATCAATCGCCCGCTGATAACGGCCCTGAACGTTATGGGCGTTTCCGCGGTTATTGTAGATAAGCCAGTTGGACTGCGTCACGCCAAGCGTGTGATCATAAAGCGTAATGCTGTTTTGCCAGTAACCGACCTGCTTTACGGTCAGAATCGCAAGGCACATAAGAATCGCCGCGGATGCCGCCGTCAGGGCGGCCCGGCCGTATCGCCATTTTTTCAGCAGATCCGACGCGCCCCAGGCGACCATGATGAACACCCCGATCAGGGAAAGATAGGTGTAGCGGTCCGCCCGGGACTGAATCCCCACCTGCACCAGACCGATCACGGGGACCAGCGTTCCCAGATACCAAAACCAGCCGGTTACGAGATAAGGAGATTTTTTCGCCCGCCAGATCACGGCCGCCGTGATTGCAATCAGAAGAAACGCCGCCCCCAACACCGGCCACAGCTGAACCTTTTCCGGATGAGGGTACAAAACGGCCAGATCGCGAGGCCAGATCATCTGCCCCAGGTAGGCAACATAGGAAATGACGGCATTGCCCACGCGAACCGCCACGGACAGCACTTTACCGCCTTGAGTGGCCCCTCCTTCCCGCTGCGCCAGGTAGGTAATGACGCCGGAAAGGATCGTCAGGGCAAAAAGGGGCGCTTTTTCCCAAAGCAGGCGACTAAGCGCAAGGAGATTTTCTTTCGCTCCGTTTTGCGGATGGGCGTCCGTTATCGGAAAACGCCGCAAGGGCCAGTAATCCAGAAGCAAAAGAGCGAAAGGCAGCGTGATCGTCATGGGCTTCGACATGAGCCCGAAAGCGAAAAACAACATCACAAGGGCATACCGGCGGATTTGCGGCCGCTCGACATAATAACCGTATGCACCCATGGCCAGAATCCAGAAGAAAGCGGACAGCACATCCTTGCGCTCCGAGATCCAGGCGACGGATTCCACATGGAGAGGATGCGCCGCAAATAAGGCCGCGACAAAAGCGCTAGGCCAGATTCTCCGCGTCATCCGGCGCAAAACCAGAAACAAAAGAAGTGTGTTGGCCACGTGAAATAATAGATTCACGAGATGATAGCCCGCGGGATTAAGGCCAAACAGGCGATGGTCCAGCATCCACGAAAGCCAGGTCAGGGGATGCCAGTTGCTGACGTCAAACGAAAAGGCATGTTTGAGGCTTTCCTTGTTGAACCCGGATTGCACGTGGGCGTTTTCATACACGTAGCGATTGTCGTCCAGATTGATAAAGTCGCAATCTCTGACGGACCCATAGATCAGCACCGTCATGATCGCCAGAGCCAGACAAATCAAAACGGGTAACCATTTTTCACGCCGGATTTTATCCGGACCGGACGCGCTTTGTAACGTCGGCATATTCCCTTGCCCCTTATTGCTCAGCCTTCCAGGCCGGCGAGCTATTCATTGCCATCACTAAAACCGATGCCCCGCGGACGGGCTTATTTCTGCATATCATTATCTTTGGAGGACGCGACAGCGGCCTTGGTGTCCAAAAGCTCCACTTCATAAATGAGCAGCGAGCCGCCGGGAACGATAGGCGGATTTCCCATGTCGCCAAAGGTGGTCTCCGGCGGACAGTACAATTTGGCCTTGCCGCCGACTTTCATGAGGCTGACGCCTTCCCTGAAACATGGAAGGGTGTCGGGCAGCGAATATTCCGCGGCCTTGCCGCGCTTAAACGAGCTGTCAAACTCCTTGCCGCTGATAAACGTGCCGGTGAACTGGACTTTGATCATGTCCGTCGCTTTGGGCTGGGCTCCCGTGCCCGCTTTCAGCTCCTGATACACCAGGCCGGTAGCCGTTTTTTTCACGCCCTTTTCCGCGGCGATTTTATCCAGATAGGCTTTGGCTTCCGCCTTGCGCTTATCGCGACGGTCGTTGAGAATCTGCCGCAGTTTGGGTAAACTGGCGTCCGGCTCCGTCGCGAATTTCTTGCCCGTTACCGCATCCGACAAACCCATTTGAACATATTTATAATCCTCGGGCGTCAACTCCAACTGATACGTGTCCCGGTGCAGATAAACGCCCAGTGAATAAAAAGCCTTTTGTTCATCGGTGGCCGGCGCCGGGATTTGGGTTTGAGATTGTTGCGAACAGGCGCACACCGCCACAAGCGCCGCCAAAACTGTCATCATCATGATTTTTCGCATCAGCATCCTAATGTTTCCTCCAGTTTTCATTTTTAAATTTTTACACGCAATGTGTACGGATAGAGCATAATTTTTTTCCGGACGCAATACATTATTCAACGCCGGCCGCAAACGTCTATCCTCCTTGATTTTCACTAAAAAAACCGGGTGGATTTTCATCCACCCGGAGCTTTTAGTGTCTCACGCACCGTCAATGTGCGCTTTCATTTTTAACAAACTAGATGCCGGAGGTCTTCCATGTGGAGGCGTCGCCCGGATTCTTGATGTAGGCCTTCCAGCGGGTATCGCCGTCCAGGAAGCTCTTCTGGAACGCCAGCGCGATTTTGCCTGCATTGGGGGTGAGCAGACCGCGGGGATCGCCCCAATCCATGTGACCGGCTAAAGCAACAACATACAGAACTTTGGCAATGCCGGAGGGAATATTGTTGTAGACGCCTTCGGACTGGCCCATGCCGCCCAGAATGGTCAAATCCGTCGCGCCGTTCATAAGGAGCATCGGACACTTGGTGGAGCGGCCCTTGGAGGCGGTGCTGGTGGCGGTCGCATTGTGGCCGGCCAGCGTCACACCCGTCTTGGGGCCTGTTTTGGCGCAGTTGATCCAGGTGGCGCCGCCGCCCATCGACCAGCCCA
>CAZGDK010000116.1:0-9931 GCA_964525155.1 uncultured Smithella sp.
CAGTAATTGGCGCGAGCGCCGAATTCCAGTGCCGAGGCCTGCACCTGGCAAAAAACTACGACCAGAAGCAACGATACAAAAAACACAGAGAGCCTTGTTTTCACGGGTCTACTCCTTTCAGAAGCAATGTTTTGTTTCTAATGTTTACTGAACTTTCAGCGTATCAATAAAAAGTGGGCGGATTATAGTGTTGTTTAACGGTTTTGTAAATCTTTTTAGGCATTAAAATCATATTGCAAACATCCGGGGGCTGGGTTATGAAAACCGTCATGCAGAACATTAAATTATTCATTTTATCTTTGGTGATTTTGGCATCCGTGGCGTGCAGTCCGGCGCCGCAAAATAATAACGGAAGTCATCAGGCCGAAAAGCCCCCGGCTTATGGCGATATTCTGGTGCGCGGCGACATCGGGGATGCAAGCAACCTGATTCCCATTCTGGCCTCCGACGCCTCGTCGCATGCGGTGGCCGGCATGGTCTTCAACGGCCTGGTCAAATACGACAAGAACATGAATATTGTGGGAGATCTCGCCGAATCGTGGGACATTTCGCCAAACGGTCTGGTCATCACCTTCAAACTGCGCAAAAATGTTCGCTGGCATGACGGCAAACCATTTACCGCCGCCGACGTGCTCTATACCTATCAGGTGACGATTGATCCCAAAACGCCCACGGCGTATTCCGGTGATTTTCTGAAGGTCAAAAAAGCGGAGGCGCTCGACGATTACACGTTTCGCGTCACCTACGACAAGCCCTTCGCACCGGCGCTGATCAGCTGGTCGTCCGCCATCCTGCCCCGGCATCTGCTGGAAGGCAAGGACATCACCAAAAGCTCTCTTTCGCGCCATCCCATCGGCACCGGGCCGTACAAATTCAAAAAATGGGCGGCGGGGCAAAAGATCGAACTGGTATCCAATGAAGATTACTTCGACGGCCGCCCTTACATCGACGGCCGGATCACCCGCATCATTCCCGACATGGCAACCATGTTTCTGGAATTGCGCGCGCAAAATCTCAGCATGATGAGCCTGACGCCGCTGCAATACACGCGGCAGACCGAAAATAATCTCTTTAAAGAAAATTTCAACAAGTACCGCTATCTGGCTTTTGCCTACACCTATCTGGGCTACAATCTAACCCATCCGTTTTTCAAGGATAAGCGTGTGCGCCAGGCCATTTCCTACGCCATCAAAAAGGATGAAATTGTCAGCGGCGTGCTTCTGGGGCTGGGCAAACCGGCGACCGGACCTTTCAAGCCGGGAACCTGGGCCTACAACGACAAGGTGAAAACCTACCCATACGATCCGGCCAAAGCGCGCGATCTGCTCAAAGAAGCAGGCTGGGCGGACGCAAACGGCGACGGCGTTCTGGAAAAAGACGCAAAGCCCTTCGAGTTTGAAATCCTCACCAATCAGGGCAATGAAACGAGGCAGAAATGCGCCGAAATTATTCAGCGTCAGCTTGCGGAAGTCGGCATTACCGTCAAAATCCGCGTGGTGGAATGGTCGGCGTTCGTGACGAATTTTATCAACAAGCGGCGCTTTGACGCGGTCATTCTGGGCTGGACCATTCCGCTTGATCCCGACGCCTACGACGTCTGGCATTCCAGCAAAACCGCGCCGGAAGAGCTCAACTTCGTATCCTACAAGAATCCGGAAGTTGACCAGATGCTGGAGAAAGGCCGCGGCACTTTCGATCAGAAAGAACGAAAAAAATATTACGACCGCTTTCAGGAAATCCTGGCGGAAGACCAGCCTTACACCTTTTTATATGTCCCGGATGAACTCATCATCATTTCCAAACGCATCCGCGGCGTCGAGCCCGCCCCCATCGGCATCGGCCACAACATCGACAAATGGTATGTGCCCAAGGATGAGCAGAAGCTGAAGATGACGCGCTAAGCTTTAAATAAGGCTTGACAGTAGACAACTGGATGCAAGAAAATGTCGCCTAATAAATAACAATACTTGTCCGGAGGAATTCATCCATGCACAGAGAGTTCAGCGTTGTGATCGAAAAGGACAAAGACGGCTATTTTGTGGCTTCGGTTCCCGCTTTACGGGGATGTCACACACAGGCAAAATCTCTTGATGTGCTGATGAAAAGAATCAAAGAAGCCATTGAGCTCTGCCTGGAAGTGGAGGATCCGGTATCCACTGAATTTGTGGGCGTCCAACGGGTGGCGGTTAACGCATGAGCAACTATCCCGCCCTGACGGGTCAGCGTCTCATTAAAGTGTTACGCAAGATGGGTTTTGAGGTCATTCGCCGCAAAGGTTCTCATCATTTCCTGAAACATGCCGACGGCCGATGCACGGTTGTGCCCGTTCATGCAGGCGAAACAATCGGCCGAGGCTTACTGGCCCAAATTCTTCGTGATTGCGAAATCACACCGGAAGAAATTCAGAAGTTATTATAAATAAAAGTCCTCGTTTTTCTGCCGAAAAAATTTCTATAAATAAATCGCTTGACATTAGAACGAACGTTCTATATTATACCCCCATGAAAAAAGCACGGGACATAAAATCCATCGAACAGAGCCTGGCGGCCTTTTACCGCAGCCAGAAACGCATGCCCACCTATGCCGAGATGATGGACCTCTTCGAGGTGCGCTCCAAAAGCGTGGTGTCGTACTGGATCGAAAAGCTCATTGAAAAAGGCATTCTGGAAAAAGATTCTCAGGGGTATCTTAAACTGTCGGGTATCTCCTTCGGCATTCCGCTGGTGGGCAATGTTGCCGCCGGTCTGCCGGCCACCGCCGAGGAAACCGCGCGGGAAGTCGTTTCGATGGATGAATACCTGGTGGCCCGGCCGGACACGTCTTTTTTGCTGCGGGTCACCGGCGATTCGATGATTGGCGCGGGCATCATGGATGGCGATCTGGTCATTGTTGAACGGGGACGGCTGCCGAAAAACGGCGACATCGTTCTGGCCGAAGTCGACGGCGAATGGACGATGAAATACTTTCACCGCAAGGGCAGAGAGGTTGTTCTGGAAGCGGCCAATCCGGCCTATGCCCCCATCCATCCCCGGGAAGAGCTGAAAATCGGCGGCGTGATCACCGCGTCCGTACGAAAATACCTGATGTAAACGGAACACTTAATGGAGTAAATGTTATGCCGACAACGACAACACACGAAATTTCCCCTCTGCATTTAGCGATGAGCGATTCAGCCATCGCCCCCGGCCGCGAAATGCTCGGTTCCGTGATGCGCAGGGCGCGCAAAACCAACTGGGATGACCTGATCGCAAAAGCTGACCGGATCATTGCCATAACGGGCGGCGCAGCCGTTATTGTTGCCATTCTTTATTTTATGCCTGTTTTTGTGAACATTCTGACAAAGTAAAGAAACGTGCTTCAGATTGCGACATGCACAATATAGCTAATTCTCTTGACAAGTAGACGAACTCTATGCAGAAATCCATACAAATGGTTCACAAAGGCATTTCTTGGTAAGGGAGGCCGCCTTATGAATATCAAAGTTATTCTGGAGAAAAGCCCCGAAGGAGGTTACACAGTTATAGTTCCTTCTTTGCCGGGATGTATCAGCGAAGGTGATACCAGAGAAGATGCGCTCAAAAATATTAGGGAAGCGGTAGAACTCTATCTGGAATCTGTGGAAGATGATGATGTTTATACCGACACATCCGAAGTAATAGAAATGGCCGTATGACAATCATTCCCAGTCTGCCGTATGATCAGGTGATTAAAGCGTTGAAACGCGACGGTTGGATTGTCGTCAGGCAGAAGGGCAGCCATATCCGACTTCAAAAACATATTATGAGCGAAACCCTCAAGCTCACCATTCCTTCCCATCGCCCCATTAAGAGAACGACTCTTTCCCACATATTGAAGCAGGCAAGATTAACCGTTGAAGAATTTACTCAACTTTAGTGAATAGTGATCACGTCAATGGAACTGACTGTTCAGGACATCATCAGCATTTTACGCGGGCTGGCAAATCCGCAAATCGCCGAACACTCGCAGCGCTTTTTCAAAACCGGCAAGGGCCAGTACGGGGAAGGAGATATCTTCCTCGGCATCCGCGTGCCGGCACTTCGCGAACAGGCCAAAAAATTCACAAATGCGCCGCTCGGAGCCATCCAGGTTCTGCTCGGGTCGGTTTATCATGAAGAGCGGCTTTGCGCGCTGATGATGCTTTTGTCCAAGTATGCCAAAGCCGGCGATGACGACCAAAAACGCTTCTATGAATTTTATTTAAAAAACACGCGGCACATCAACAACTGGGACCTGGTGGATCTTTCCGCGCCCGGCATTGTGGGCGCGTATCTGCTCGACAAAGACCCGAGCCCGCTTTACCGTCTCGCGGGCTCGCCGAGTCTCTGGGAGCGGCGCATCGCGATTGTTTCTACGTTGTCCTTTATCAGAAAGCGCCGGTTTGACAACACACTGTCGATCGCTCAAATGCTTCTGGACGATCGCGAAGACCTGATGCACAAAGCTGCGGGCTGGATGTTGCGTGAAGTCGGCAAGCGCGACGTATGCGTTTTAAAAAAATTTCTGGACGCTTCCGCGCAGCTCATGCCGCGCACCATGCTGCGTTATGCCATCGAGAAATTTCCTGAAAATGAGCGTTTGAAATATCTTCACGCACCGGTTGGCTAGCATAGTGCGTCATAAATACCTTTCTGTCATTCCGGGCTTGACCCGGCTTGTGCCCTCGCGTGACCTTCAGGTTATCAGGGTAAATCCAGAAATCTTCGCAAACACTGGATTTCCGCCTTCGCGGAAATGACAAAATATCGCTTTATACCTTTTATTATGTAAAGAAGCATTAGATGCACTACACTCGTCTCATGTCACACATGCTACATCATTTCGATGCAGTCATGACGACAGAGATAATCTGGTTTTCTCCCTGCGCCTCGCCTCTCCTCCAAGAGACCGTGTCAGAATGTTAAAATGCGGTCATTCCCGCGCAGGCGGGAATCCAGACGTCGTCCCCGCCCGCCATGCGCCGGGTAAACATTCGGCGGTGAACCAGTTCAAGTATTCCTGGATGCCGGGTCGCGATTCGCTTGTCCAGACAAAAAATGGAATTGCGACACAGTCTCCAATGGCGGTCAGAACGACACTGCTTGTTTGACGCGTTGCTAATGCTTACAGATTCCGGCGTAAAAGATCCGTTAAGGGATTTCGGCAAGAGAATTCTTCCCGCAGCGTTAAAAGAGTCCGCTGATGTTTCGCCCAGCGCTGGATTGCAGTGACAATTCTTTGCGCGGCGGCCCCGTCGCCGTATGGATTTTCCGCGTCCCGCATTTTCCGCCACGCGCCGTCATTGTTTAAAAGAAATCCCGCCTCCAAGGCAATGGCGGAGGCCTCCCACGCCACATCCTTGGTGGAAACCGTGTAAACGCCCTTGGCCCCGCCTTGGCCGGTTTGCAGCAAAAGCACGGGTTTTTGAAAGATAGACGCCTCTTCGGGAAGGTAATCCGAATCCGTAACGATCAGATGCGAATGCTTCAGCAGGTTGAAAAATGTCATTTCATCGGGCGGGTCGATTAAGTGGATGCTATCGGCGTGCCCTGAAAGGTCGGCGCTTCTTGCAATCACCTGGGCGGCGCGGGGAAGCACAACATCCACATGGGCGTATTTGCCGACCAGTTGATGGGCGGCTGCGACGGCGCTATGCCATTGAGCCGGTGAAGAGGCATTCCTGATCGCAAACAGGACAAGCCTTTTGCCGTTGTCCACGGCGTTTTGCAGAGTTTTGTCCGCAAACGAAAAGGGCTGCGCCGACAGATGTTTCAGCGCGTCAATCAGCGGATTTCCGGTGACCAGAATTTTCTTTTCGGAGACGCCTTCCGAAACGAGGCCGTGCTTCGACCATCGTGTCGGTGCAAAGTGAATTTCCGCCATGACGGAGGTAAGCCGACGATTGACGTCCTGTGGAAAGGGATGATCGGAAAAAGGCCGCGCCGGTCCCGACGCGATGTGTGCAACGGCAATTTTTTGATTAAACGCGGCCAGTGCGGAGGAAAATGCCGACGTGGAATTGCCTTGCGCCAGAAGAATATCGGGTTTTGTATTCTCCAGCGCCACCGTCATGTTTTCCAGGGTATGGCTGGTCAAAGAAGGCAGCCCCTGTCGGATGTGCTTGAGATGGAGGACAATATTCGGAGAAAGGTGAAAGAGCGTCAGCGTGTGAAGTAAATGTTCATCAGTATGAGAAATCGCAACAACAATCGGTTCAAAATCAGATGTGCGGCGCAGCAACAGTTCAATAATCGGGGCTGCCTTTATTGCTTCGCGTTGTGTTTCCACAACGACCATGACTTTCGTTTTTTTGACATTTGCGCGCATTATCTCCATCACCCAGGCTTGAGCGTGTAACAAAAGAAGTTTTCAGCCAAACAGGTGAGATGGAGCTGATGACGGTGCACAAATACCGAACGGTAACCTGGTTTATATTGCTGTTTCCAAACTACTCTAACTTCTGTTCTTACAATCTGGTGTTATTGCCTCCTTGCTTGCGCATGTATTTGCCAGTATAGTTAGCAATCATCATGCCATCTATCACACCATAATAATCAAACAGAAACATATCCATCAATTGACCAATAATATCTAACACATGACGCTTTCCGGTTATCATGCCCAAAAACACCATTCTCCCTTCATTTACACGAAATGGCATGCTTGCTACAAACTGTGGAGGTTGTTTTATTCCAGCGACGGATCAAACCGGACCGCTGTCGGACGGGGTTGAGGCGGAAGAAACCGATATTTTAAGAATCTTGTCCACATTAAAAATCCGCTTTTCCCGGCGCGTCAGACAAAAAGCCTCCATCCCCGTGTAGGGGTAGCCTTTGTATTCCATGCCGCCGACGGCAAGCGGACGGACGGTGCGGCGGGATTTTTCGTCTAGTCCTTTCAAATAAAGAATGTCGACATTCAAATTTTGGGAGATCGCGTTTTGAATCATCTGCAATTTCTCGTCGCGGCTTTGCAATTTTGCCGACTGCGCATACTGGATGCCGGTGAGAAATTTCACGACCCGCCAGTCCAGCAGGATGTGGTTTTTCTGAAGAGGCTGCTTGAGAACGATGCCCTCAAGCGTTGTGCAGCGCGACAGCGCGACATACATCTGCCCGTGGGCGAATGTGCCACGTCCGATGTCGATCATCACGTTTTCAAACGTTTTCCCCTGGCTTTTGTGAATGGTGACGGCAAACGCCAGACGGACGGGATACTGCCGAAATGATCCGACTTCCTCGGAACGCAGATCCTCCTTCTCCAGAAAGAAGCGATAGATTTTCCAGGTATAAGGGATGATGCGGGCCGTGTCGCCGTTATCCAGATCGGCGACAATGACATCCTCGCCTTCGTCGTCGCGCTCAAATTTCCGAATCCGGCCGATGGTGCCGTTGATCCACTGGCCGAATGAATCGTTGTTGAGCATCATGATCTGCGCCCCTTTTTTGAGCTTGAGCAAAACGGCCGTCGGCAGATATTCCTTGCCGAAATCGCCTTCAATCAGTCCTTGGGCCTTCCATATCTTGCCCGGCAGTTCGTCCAGGCGTTTTTCATTGATGGTGTCTGCCAGATCATTGGTGCTGGTAAGCGATATATAGAAAGACCCCTCCGGCGCTTCAAACGAAGGCTGGCAACGCCGGTTGAACTGCGCCAGATCGGCGTCCGTGACGGTGCGGTTGCGGATAGCGTTGAGCAAGCGGATAAATTCGTCGTCGCGCTGACGATAGACTTTTTCCAGTTCGACAAATTCCATGGCCAGCGACTCGAACGCTTTCGCGCTGAAAAAATAGGGGCTGTCATAATAGCCGCGAAAGATGTCGCGCTCCACCGATGAAACCACCGGCGGCAGCTGATACAGATCGCCGATAAAAATCATCTGCACGCCGCCGAAGGGCTGCTTTTCATCCGGGCCGTTGAAGCGCAGAAATTTGTCGATGCAGTCCAGCAGATCGGCGCGCACCATCGATACTTCGTCGATGACGATGGTGGAAAGCTTTTTGTAAACGGTGGGTTTGTCGCGTTCCGTCTTCTTTTTGCGCTTGATTGATGACGGGGTCACGCTGGGCTTGAAATGGAAGAACGAATGGATGGTCTGCCCCGAGACATTCACCGCCGCCACGCCCGTCGGCGCGAGAATAACCACCTTTTTATTCGTGTGTTCGCGGAAGTATTTAAGCAGGGTGGATTTTCCCGTTCCCGCGCGGCCCGTCACCAGAATATTGGAGGAGGTCTCCTCCATGAGGGCAAGCGCCCGCTCAAATTCGGGATTAAACTCTATATCTGCGGCAGGGGGTGTTTTTTGCATGTCGGCTTCAACTTTCGCCGATCTCTAACCATGATTTCGCGTCATATTCAACAGGAATTGTTTCATTTCCCCCGGAGGTTTCATCTCCGCGGGCGTTGCCTCTTTTCTTGCGCATGGGGAGGCGGGCTTCTGGCCCGCCCCCCATCTTCATCTAATACCTTAAATATCCGCCATTTGGGCGGGGTTTACGGTTTCGGTTGTGTCTTCATATCCGGCGCATAGAGGGTTCCGGAGTAAGCCGCGCAGAATCCGGCTTCGTTGTTTTTATAAACGGGGTCCAGCGCCACGACGGCCGGGCGGATGGCTTTCCACAGAGCGACAGGGCCGCTGACCGAACTGTTAACATTGCTGGGGTTGTAATTCTTGGCGATAATCAGCATGTCAAGTCCCGGATGGCCGACGATGAACTGGCCGCCCAACCCTTGGGCGCTCCAAACCCCCATGTCATTGACCTGCGCGCAGGCGTAGCCCGCGGTGGCCTTGCAGTTCGGGTAGGTGGAGGGAGCGTGGGGATAGCTGTTCCACAGGGCCGCGGGCGCGCAGGTATCACCGCTTGCGGAGATGCCTGCCGCCGGACCGGTGCCGCCTCCGCGTGAGTTAAGCCAGGTCAGATAACCGTAGGCGGTATTCGATTCTTCAAAGGACGGATGCGTCATGCGGTATATCCAGCTTTCCGCCAGCACCCGTTTGCCGTTGTACGTGCCGCGATGCAGAATCAGCAAGCCCAGACGCGCCATGTCGTGCAGGGTGGAAGACCAGGTATAGGCAAAAGTTTTCGTCGATGCCCCGCTGGACCAGGAGGAATTGGTCATCCCCAGAGGCTTGAAAAGATAATTCTGGGTAAACTGCTCGACGTTGCTTCCCAGGCGGGTTGAATCCTGGGCGATGGCCGCGGCAATGACGTTGCTTAAGCTGTTGATCTGGGTGGTCCCCACGGTGTCATATTGATAAACCATGGCGCCGTTGGTCAGGTTGCTGTTTTGAGCCACCATGGCCATCACATGGGCCACCTGCGCATCCTTGTTATAGCTGAAGCTGTCGAGCCATTGATCCACGCGGTCGGTATCCTTGAGAGGCCCGTTTTTACGGCCCGTACGGGTGTAGTTGCGGGTTTCATAGGAAGCGATGCCCACCACCACGGCGCCCAGGGTCTTGGTTGCCGAATAAAGCTCGGCTTTGCGATCGGCGCCGCTGGGCAGATACTGATGGCACAGTTTGCCGTAGCGCACAATAATGTAGGGCGCGCCGATGGCGGTGTCCGCCTGTTTGAGCAGATTCACATCCATTTTGCAGACGTCGGCAACCTGTGCATCGGGCACCAGAGTAAAGGCCCCCGTACCGGGATCGGTTCCGGAGCCGCTCGAAGAGCTGGAGGAGCTGCTGGAGGAACTGCTTGATGAACTGGACGACGATGAGCTTGAGGATGAAGAACTTGAAGACGACGAGGACCACCACCCCGAGGTTGTGCTGGAAGACGAACTCGACGATGACGTCCACCACTGAGCGTTACCGGTCGACGCCACCATGCCCATAAGAAACAGGCTTAGCACAGCCAGACAAAAAACTTTTTGACGTGATTTTCTTTCCATGAAAATATTTCCTTTCAATTTTTTATTGATTTAAAAATGA
>CAZGDK010000117.1:0-9785 GCA_964525155.1 uncultured Smithella sp.
CTGGGAACACCGGGCTGCGGCATGATTTTTATTGCACAAATTTGTCGCACACCCGTCGTTGGACAGCACATTGAATGTCACCGGTGTGTCTTCAGCGGTGGTTCGGTTATCCGCGGTGGCCACGGGCACATCGTTCACCGCCGTTACGGTAAGGTTTACCGTGGCGGTTGCAGAGCCTCCCCATCCGTCGTTAACCGTGTAGGTGAAGGCATCCGCTCCGTAATAATTGGCAGACGGCCTGTAGGTCAGCGTTTGATTGGCGTTGAGAGAAACGGTTCCGTGCGCCGGGGAAGATAGCGCTGTTATGGTCAATGTATCACCGTTGGCATCGGTGTCGTTAGCCAGCACATTGAAGGTGACCGGCGTGTCTTCCGCCGTGGTCACCGCATTCGCATTGGCCACCGGCGCTGTGTTGGGCGGCCTTACGGTGATGGTGACCAGGGCGGTTGCGTTGGCTCCGATCGTATCGCGGACGTAATAGGTAAAAGAATCCGTTCCGATGTAATTGGCGACCGGCGTGTAGGTCAGCGATTGATCGGCGCCATCGTAAGTGAACGTTCCGTGAGACAATGCAGTGGCGGCAATGAGTCTCATGGCATCGCCATCCACGTCGTAGTCGTTGTCCAGCACCCTGAATTTCACCGGCGTGTTTACAGCGGTGGTCACAAAATCCGGAACGGCTGTCGGCGCATCGTTGACGGCCGTCACCGTCAGGCTGACCGTGGCGGTGGAGGAATCCCCCTGAGCATCACGAATCGTATAGGTGAAGGCATCCGTTCCGTTGAAATTGGCGGTTGGCGTGTAAGTGATCGTGTTATCGGCATTGACGGCGGCGGTTCCGTGCGCAGGAGATGACAACGCGGAGATTGTCAGGACGCCGCCATCCGGATTGCTGTCGTTGGCCAGAACATCGATGATCAACGGCGTATCTTCGTTTAAGGTTGCGGTATCCGCCGTGGCCACGGGCACATCGTTGACCGACGTCACGGTGATGGTGACCAGGGCGCCTGAGGTAGCTCCCGCTGCATCGCGGTTATAGCAGGTAAACGTTTCTGTGCCGTGGAAATTGGCGGTTGGCGTGTAGGTCAGCGATTGATCTGCGCCATTGTAACTGATCGTTCCGTGGGACAATGCCGTGGCGGCAACGAGTCTCAGGGCATCGCCATCCACGTCGGTGTCGTTCGCCAGCACATAGAACGTCACCGGGGTGTCTTCGGCGGTGGTCACAAAATCCGGATTGGCCACCGGCGCATCATTGACGGACGTTACAGTGAGATTTGCCGTGGCGGTTGAAAAACCGCCCTGACCATCGCTGAGCGTATAGGTGAAAGCATCCGTTCCGTAGAAATTGGCGGCCGGCGTGTAGGTAATCGTCTTATCGGCGTTGATGGCAACGGCCCCATGTGCCGGAGTCGACGCGGCGGTAATCGTCAGTGTATCGCCATCTTGATCGCTGTCGTTGGCCAGGACATTAATCGCAAGCGGCGTGTCTTCGGCGGTGGTTGCGGTATCCGCAGTGGCCACCGGCAGAGCGTTGGCCGGCGTCACCGTGATGGTGACCAGAGCAGTTGCCGTTAATCCCGGCATATCACGCATGTAATAGGTAAATGTTTCCGTTCCGTTGAAATTGGCAACCGGCGTGTAAGTCAACGATTGGTCGACGGCATTGAAACTGATGGCTCCGTGGGACAATTGCGTGGCGGCAATGAGTCTTAGGGCGTCACCCTCCACGTCGGTGTCGTTGGCCAGTAAATGGAATGTCACCGGCGTGTCTTCGGCGGTGGTCACAAAATCCGGATTGGCCACCGGCGCATCATTGACAGCCGTTACGCTGAGATTTACCGCAGCGGTTGAAAATCCTCCCTGGCCATCGCTGACGGTATAGTTGAAGGCATCGGCGCCGTTGAAATTGACGGCCGGCGTGTAGGTGAGCGTGTTATTGGCGTTTATGACAACAGCGCCGTGCGCCGGGGAAGACGCCGCGGAAATCGCCAGGACGTCGCCATCCGCATCGGTGTCGTTGGCCAGCACATCGATGATCACCTGCGTGTCTTCAGCGGTCGTCGCGGAATCCAACGTCGCCACCGGCGCGGCACTAAGGAGAAGCCGCGGCTCTAAAGATTCAATAAAAACCTTCTTCGCATGCCTGGTTTTGGCTGCGGCGTTTTGCCCTCTGCTTTTTCTATTTTGCAATTCCGAAGAATTACAGGCGCCGGACTCTTGAAATTTCTTTTCAAACCAACTCATCATTGCCCCTCCCAATTCGGATTATGATTTATTAAAGCTATATTTTGTCGCAAAGATCCGGCACGCAAAAAGGACGAACATCAACGTTGCCTTGACCTAATCACACTGTTTACGAATTTTTAATGAATTAAGCGCCAAAACGCATTGGCAGGACCAGAGAATGGACCTTTTTCTTTAGAGCACATTCGTGATGTGAAAAAAAGACTCCGTTTGCGATGTTCGGCGCCAGCTTACCTCACTCCATAAAGTATATACATCCGTTGAACCAAGCCGCGCAGAGCACGACGCGCCAGTCATTCAATGCATACCCTTAAAAGACTAATAACCGCCGCCTTCATTCTGAAAACAGTCGCTAATCTTTTTCGGTTTTCTTTAACCAGCATACCCATCATTCAAGCGATTAATGATGAGGAAATATTTAAAAAAATTCAATTCATTTATGCAATTCATATACCATGCAATTATGTACCTGATAATACAACATATTACAGGGAGACGGATTGTTTTATCGATAAAAACTGTAAAGATAACCGACAATAATTAATTCCATATTACAGTATATTTATTCGATCATTTACGAAGAATGAATAAAATCGATGGCATACATTATCATTCAACGCAATACGTCTGTGTCGGACTTCTTTACAATAATCATTAAGTGATAAGGCGTGGGCAAATAAAGTAAGGGGACAGACATAAAGAAAGGGGCTTTTAAATTTCGTTAAAGCCCCTAAGTGTTTTATTTGATTTGGTGCCGGAGCTCGGAATCGAACCGAGATGGGCTTGCGCCCGGGGGATTTTGAGTCCCCGAAATAGCATTTCCTTTAATTTCCTTTTATCCAATAAACATATTGACATTCAAAGATAATTTTCTTATCTTCTTTCCCAAGACATAATTTAGAAAAACATAGTTTCCGCTTAAAAGTGGGGAGAGAATGGGGAGAGAATTGACGGGGGATTTTTCATTTCAAGTCAAAAACTGACCCCAAAAATGGGGAGTGATACAGGGGATTTTTAAAAAGAGGGTTATCATGGCCGGTAAAAAATGGATGAGTACGAAATATAAAGGCGTAAGATATTATGAACACCCCACGCGGAAACATGGTGTGAAGTTTGACCGCTACTTTGCCATTCGATACCAGAAAGACGGCAAGCGGATTGAAGAGGGAATCGGCTGGACAAGCGAGCGTGATCCTGAAGACAACCAGAATTGGACAGAGGCAAAGGCGGCGCTTATCCTTGAACGCCTACGAGGGGCCGCACGGCACGGGAAGAAAGAAGCGCCGACGCGCATAGCGGAACAAAGAAAACTTGAGAGAGAGCGCAAAGAGGCCGAAAAACAGGCGCAAGCCCTGGCTGAAGACGAAGCCGTTTCTTTTGGGCAATATTTTGAAAAAGTATTTTTCCCGACGTTTAAAGTTGGTCGGAAAAAGGACACGACGCGCAAGGCGGAAGAACATTTTCACAACTGGCTTAACCCGGTTATCGGAAACTTCCTCCTGAAAGATGTTAAGCCGTTTGCTCTGGAAAAAATCAAAAAGAACATTCTTGATGCAGGCAAGTCACCGCGTACCCTTCAATACGTCATGGCGACGTTGCGGCAAGTCTGGAATATGGCCAGGCGCGACGGTCTTGTAAATGGCGACACACCGACGCGGGCCATTCAGAAACCCAAGGTTGATAATAAACGGGTGCGCTTTCTGAGCCATAAAGAGGCGGCGGCGCTTTTAAACGCTTTACATGAAAAAGACAAGCTGGCTCACGACATGGCATTATTGAGCCTGCACACCGGCTTAAGGATAGGCGAAATATGCGCTTTAAAATGGGGTCACGTTGAGACGGAGCGCGAAATCATCCGGGTAATGAACCCGAAGGGCGGCGAGGGCCGGGCCGCGTTTATGACGGCACAGGTTAAGGCCATGATTGAAGCCATGAGACACGGGAAGCCGGAAAGTCATGTTTTCTCTCGCAAGGAAGGCGAACCGTTGACGCAAATTCCAAGAACTTTTTTCAAGGTCGTGGATGACCTGGGTCTTAATGCCGGAATCAGTGATCCGCGTCAAAAGGTTGTGGCGCACACGTTAAGGCATACCTTTGCAAGCTGGCACGTCACGGCGGGTACAGACATTTACACTTTGAAAGAGCTTTTAGGGCATTCGGTTATTCAGATGACGGAACGCTATTCTCACCTTGCGCCGGGAACTTTGCAAAGTGCTACAAAGACGCTGGAGCGGGCCATTGAGAATGCCGCACAGGAAAAAGCAAAAGATGAATCCGGGCAGGTCGTAAACTTCCCCAAATAGAAACGCTTGAAGTATACTAATTATTGGTATAGGATGAAAACATGAAATGGGCGGTCACGGAGCGGCGGAGTCTGAATAAACAGATAAGGAAATTACCGGAAAAGGTTCAAAACCTTCTTATCGCTTTGGAGAAAGACATGGAAATTAACGGGCCTATCCGTGGCGATTGGCCGAATTTCAGCGCGCTATCCTATGACCGTTATCATTGCCACTTAAAGAAGGGCCATCCCACGTACGTGGCAATATGGGAAGTCAGAAACAAGGAAATCAGATTGATTGAGGTGACGTATGCAGGCACACATGAAAAAGCTCCCTACTAATACCGTTGAACTGCGGTTGGTCGGGCCGGTTGTAAATATGGCGCGGGTTATTAAAACTTTAAAGCCGCTGGGTTTTGTGGACATGTCCGATGCAGTTCCCTGGCGTGAAACACATCCTGAATGCACCGACGGACAACTTGCCGGGAAAGCTTTGTCCGGCATGAGATACCGGGAAGGGCTGACACAAGTTCAGCTTGCCGAAAAAACCGGCATTCCCCAGCGCCATATTTCCGAAATGGAACACGGCAAGCGCCCAATTGGAAAAGCAAACGCCAAACTTTTAGCAAAGGCACTGAACACGGATTACAGGGTATTTTTATAATCATGCAACACACAGGAGCGAGGCCGACGGGCAGAACACTGTGAAACTGAATTTCCTTTCACTCTAAACCTTAGGGCCGCAAAGGGCGTGAAAATGTATCTATTTGTTGAGAAAAATAAAAATCTGTTCCTTGAAACAAAAAACCCTCTTTACGCATGGAAATCTTTTGAACACGCCATAGGTTTTAAATACCCTATCCCAGATGAAATTCTTGATTATATGTTTGAAGTGGCGCGTAAACTTTCAAGTCTCACCCGGTCCCTTCCAAAACCTGCGCAACGACCTTTAGCCATAGCTAAGGCACTTAAACTCCACAAAACGGGTGCTGGGCAAGGCTCGGTATTTACTGAGTACTTAAAGTGCATTCAAGACCGTAAAATTGCTTTAGCTACAGCTAAAAAGATTGAGTATTATGGTCCTGACAAGGCTGACTATGCCTTTGATGATATCGCAAAAGAATACTGTATAAGCAAGTCAACTGTGCGTCGAAACTTTCTTGCGCATTCAAAGCGCTGGAATGTAATAGCTAGACAACTAATTGAAAAAAAAGCTGTTACATATGGGTCTGATGGGTTGCCTCAAATGATGGCTTTTGGAACTGCCGACGATTTGCGCGAGACCGGCGAAATCTTAAAAGAGATCGAACGCATTCAAATATCTAAATAAATTTCTCCATACATATTTTGTTTACGCCTCATTTGGTTTGATTGTCTACTTTTCATGAATTGATATAATTCGTGAAATATCAATACGTTGACGCATGTTTTCCCGTAGTCTAATATAGGTTCAGAAAAAAGAAATAAACAAATTATTTTCGGAGGTTTTTATGGAGATGAATATTTTTCAAAAGATGGCGGAAAAGTGGCCATCTGTATGGGTTGCAAGAACAGAGGCGGAAAAATTTAGCGGTGGAATGATTAGCGAAAAGTATTTAGCAAACTTAGACAGCGCGGGTAAAGGACCGGCAGGCCGGATTCGTTGTGGGAGGAAAGTTGTCTACCCCGTCAATGAATTTGTAAAGTGGCTTGAGGCGAGAAGTGAAATTATTCCTGAGCGCATTAAATAGGCTTAGCAAAAAAACAAATCTTTTGCTTTGGCGTCTTTGGTTTACAAGAGATTAATAACTTGAAGTCGATAGTCGAGTAAAGGGTTGTAAAGAGTTGATGGAAAATTTAAAAATTAAATCACAGGTAAGACTTGATGCAGATATTCTTTATTCGAAGGCATACAAGAAAATCATGTCATCAGGATCGGCAATAACTGCATTGATGAGGTGTTATCAAAAAAGAAAATGGGATGTTTCAAAAGGCCGTAAGAAGAAACCTGTTTACAGTGATGAGTCTTTTATCTTTCCGTATACCGAAATGAAAGACTTGTGGGGAATCAAGACAACACAACATTGGAAAAACTTGAACAAGCTTATTGAAGTCGGATTTCTTGATCTTGATTATCAAGGCGGTTGGTATCAAAAGAACGAACGGATAAAAGACTTTTCAAGATACAAGTTGTCGGAGCGGTGGCGCAAATATGGGACACCCGAATTTAAGAAGATTGAAAAGGAAAGAGTGTTGCCGGAAAGTTTTCATGTTCGGGCAAATATAGCAAGGAAAGAATTAAAAGCAACTTCACTAAAGCGAAGTGAGCACCTTCACAATAGTGAAGATGATAAGCCAAAAACGGTAAATTGCCGTCTTCACGATAGTGAAGTTCATAGAACAGGCAATAAAGATGTTCCAAGTCTTACTGCATTTGGGTGAAACGACTTGTGTCATGGTGAGTACGTTTTTCATATGCCGTCTTCACGCAAGTGAAGGAATAAATAATATAGCCATTATAGGGAGTCATTCAGAATATTGTTTAATGAAAGAAAGAGAGCTTGTTTTATGAAAGGGGGTCTTGAATCTCGGAAACGGCGCGACAATAAGTATCAACGGCATAGGGGGCTTCCATATCTCTGGTCAGGTGGCTCTGACAACCGGACGGGTTACTGAACATGTCCGATGCCAAAATTGAAAACTTTTTTTCCAAAATGGCACAGGCAACAGGGGCTGTCGCAATCTTCAGAAAACGGCGATTTTTCGAAACCACAAGGGCACTCATTCAGAAATTATTTTCCTGTTTGATTAATTTAAAAAATCAAAAGATCAAGCCCGTATTGCGTTTGAGAGATGATTAAGCCCCTGAAAAAAAATCACAAGAAATCAAAGAAACAAAGAAAATAAGAAATAATTTTTAGCGAGAGATGACTAAAGGACGGGGGCGGTATTATGAATACCCCCGGTGGTCGGAATCTTCCAGATCGTGAGCAAGTCAACCGGAGGGTCAAGTGTGCATCCAGAAACACCCTCAAATATTTCCAACTTTAATAATGGCTTGTTCTGTGTAAAAAACCTTTTTACGCGTGCGTTATATTCGAAATCATTGGTTTTATGATTCGAGAAAAAAACGTTGTCCCTTGATGAACGATATAAAACCGCCCTCAAGCGCCCTCATCCGAGCGGGACGGATTGAAAAATTTAAATAGATATTTGAATAAATCTAGTCATATGTCTGTTAAAACCGCAGTCAGAAATAGGGGCGTATCTGCCCGAAATGCCCTATGAAATAACTAGACTCGTATAATCATTCGAAATCCATCAAATCGCAATAGGCGGGGGTAATGGGTGGCAACTAATTATTTTCTGTTAAAGATCAGTTGCATTCTTTGATAAAAGTTATCAAATGGTAAACACCGATTATGTAAAAAATAGCTGTTGACATAGAAAGAGCATGTTAATAGCAGAATTACTTTGCCAATTAAAGCAATAACGCCAGCCAAATATTCGTTTTGAAAGGGGTTTGAAATGTTTGTCAAGTTTCTTGATTTATTCAAAAAAAGTAAACCATGTAATGTTGCAGGTGCTTATCAAAAGCAACCAAGAACAACAATCGGTGAATATGGAAATAATCTGTATGATGAAAAGATGCCGGGTAACCCAGTATCTGGCGAATACGAGGTCACTGTTGTTGGCGTGTTTTTCTATCAAAAAGCATTAGAGAGAATTTGCGAGGGTCGGCGTGAGGAAGGTATGGAATTGCATGTGACTGCCCAAATAATACCTTATGACGATAATCCTGCTGATGTTCATGCAGTAAGAATTGAAATTGAAGGCGAAATAGTTGGGCATCTTAGTAGAAAACAAGCACTTGTTTGTCGTAGTAAAATGATATCTGATGGTTTTTCCGGTGCAGTAGCTTGTCCAGCAAAAATTGCATGGGATAGAAACTTCGACAAAGCAGGCTCTTATGGGGTATGGCTTAATATAGATTTAACCCTTCCAAACAGTGTTCCGGAAAGTCATAGCGCAAATAACTCGATAGTTCCCAATAATCAGTCAAGCCAGGTTGATTTCCTTGTCAACCAGCTTAATAGCTTTGAGTTATTGAACTGTAGAGTGGGCGATGCGGTTAGCCTTTGGCAGAAGGGCGATAGCAAAGAAATTTATATTTATAGACAAGGGACGGACTTTGGCCAAGGGAAAATTGGCATATGCCCGGATGCAGTCTGTGATGTTTTATTGTCTGCTGCTAGATGGAATGCAAGTATTGCCAGTATTTATGAAGGTGGCTGCAAAATTGTTTGCAATATTATTTCAAAAGCTGAAATGGGTAAGAATGAAGAACAAGGTGAGGTGATAGATAACGACCTCCCGGATTATATAGAACCAAGTGAAGAAGAAGTTTCACGTGAGATGGAAAAATGGATGTTCGTCTGCAAGCAAAAGCCTGACGTCCTCCAGGTTTCTGATAAGTGGTTTCATGATGCAGTTCATAAGGCAGGGATTTGTAGGGAATCTTATGAATTTGCTTTACGCTGGATGAAGCCTTTCGTCAGTTCTTCCGACTTTGAAAGGGAAGAGGTCCGTATTCTGGCTGTTAATGGCTTATGCTGGTCACAAATAATCATGAAGGAATTAAGAAAGGTTATAAGGCAGGCAAGAAAAGAGACGGCAAACTACGATGAGACATTACGGTCGTTATATGGTCTTGCAATTGCTGCTTCTCTTAGTGATGATCTTTGTAACTCTTTGCCGTCAGGCTATAATAACTCAACGTGTGAATATGTTGCATACAGAGAAATTGAAGAAATTGAACTTGATTACACAAAAATAGGCTATAATAATCTTAAAGCGTTGGGGAAAACAGACATAAAGTGGCTTGTCGAAAGGTTTGGCGAGCCAGCTGAGCACACGATGACAAAAGATATTTACTCTGAGATAATTGCTACTGCAGTTACGCGTTATATATGGGATAGATGCGAAGATAAAAACAGAAATTATGAAATATATGGCAACCAGACCATAGAGAAATGTCTGAAAGATGAAATAAAGTCGGGATTCTATGTTAAATACTTAAAGTCAAATCATTAACGGAAAGGTGAGAATTGCCAGGCGGAGAAGCGAATATAAATCATCCGCTTTTTGAGGTAAAATTTAAAAGTGGGGAGAGAGTGGGGAGAAAATTGACTGTCGTGCTGAAAAAAAAGAGGCTTTCTGTTTGCTGAAAGCCTCTAAGTACTCGTTTTCATTTGGTGCCGGAGCTCGGAATCGAACC
>CAZGDK010000118.1:0-6773 GCA_964525155.1 uncultured Smithella sp.
CAACAAAGCACCCGCCCATTTTTTCGGCAAATAATTTTCTCACCGCCTGATTATCCGTTGTCGGGTCGCTGGCGGGCAAGACGGGGATAGAGCCGAAAGTTTTGACGCCTTGAACAGTTTGATTGCCGGATAATTTTACCGCCACGCTGTCCAGCGCGCTAATATCAGCGGCTAACGCGCTTAATTCTGCATTGATCTCATCGGCATCTGCCGTTTGTCCATTTTGTATTGCCATATATTTAGGAATTACTATTGGTAATTACATATTCGCACTCAACATCCTGATTTGCGCCCTTGGAAAAAGTCGGCGTAATAATTGAACGCGCGAAAAGCCTTGTCCCGCAAAACAATCCAAATTCGGTATAATCATCATCGGGCAATTCGGCATCGGCGATAAAAAATAAGAATGTCGCCTCGTCAAGGCCGGTTTCGTCGGCGTCCATAACCTTGATGTCGCTCAAAACTGCCTCCTCCAAATCCGTGTCGCCGTCCGCCGCGGCCGTGGTTCCCGTCCCGATTTTGGCGTGAGTGATTTCCAGCGTATAAGTAAAATCCCCCAGTAGATTTTTAATTGCGATATTCACGCCGCTGTTGGCATTTTTCACAATTAGGTTTTTTATCCAAGGCGTAATCCGGATTAACTCCCGCGTTCCGGCCTTGTAGACCTTGAAACGATACCGGCCGCTTAATTTGTTTTGGTCTTTGATTTTCATATTTTTTAAGCTTCGCTCCAAGTTCCAAATCCCCACCGAAACGCACCCCATTTATAGGGCGGCGAGGTGACGGCTTTAGGAATCGTGCAAACATCCTCCATCGTCATCTGGTCGTCAAACTGCGCCAATGTAAGTAAGTTTTCCGGGTCAAATTCCTTGATCGTCCGATAACGAATCAAATCTTGCAGTATTTGAATTATCCCCATTGTCCTCATTGTCGCCAGTTTAACGCTCCATATCGCCTTATCTTTGGCCTGCGGCTTGAATGTAACCCGCTGGATGAGGAAATCCTCATCCACGCCCATTAAATCGGAATACACATTGATTATTTGCCCGCTGCGAAGCCCCGGCGTGTCGGTCTGAAACTCCCCCTCAATTACGCCATCCTTATATGCATTGAGTTGAGCAGTGGCATATTGATAAGCCTCGGCTCTACTGGTAATGCTTTTGTCTTCTTTGAAAAATTCATAAATGCCATATTGATTGATTGATACCGGTTCGGGAATTTTAACCAAAATGGGAAACAAGGGAATGCCGGTTATTTCCACCTTTTTTCCGGCCATACTTGCCTTAAAGCGCAATGATTTTTGCTCGTATGACCAGAAGCAATCCGCGTCATCTTCTTTGGTAAGATAATCAACCCCCACATCCACCGGCGTGCCGTCAACTTCAACCGCCGGTTCTTCCGCGAATTTATTTGCCAGCGGGAAAATTGTCTGGTCAGTCGTCCCGACATATATCTCGGTTCTCTCCGTGCCGCGCTCTTCACTCCCGCGGATCGTCACCGAATTGCGAATCTGGTCAAGGTTATCCGTAATTTTCAAGCTGTTGCGCAATGATTTTCCGTTATCGTCGGTAATTCCAAACGGCGCCACATTATCCTCCTGCGCGAAAAAATGAATATCTTTGTCATAGTCCACATACCAGTAATAGCCGGTTTCTTTGGCGATTTTTTCCAGGCATTCGGGAATGCTCATCCGGTTAAACATCATCGTCTTGATTGTGATGTCGCAATCAACATTCGTTACGGTAAAATCTTCGGCGTATTTTGATATGAGGTCGGCAATAATGTAATTGACTGTTTTGTTGCTGTAACTTTCCAGCACCAGCTTCCGTGCCAGAAATTGCGTATAATCGCAACAGGTCGCCTCAAACACCACTCGGCGCCCGTCAACCAGCGATTTTTTAACCTGCGTAATCGCGCCGCCAAACTCTTTAACGCCGTCAATTTCCATCGCCACCTCCTGATTCACCTCCGGCACAAAGCCGCGGTCGGCGTATTTATCCACGGAAAAAATCAGCGTGTCTTTTTCTTCGTTGACCGCGTCGGTTTTTTGGATGGAATCAAAGACAATGTCGCTGGTTCTATCCGTGCCGGCAATGGTAATGCTGATATTCATTAGCCTATTTTCATTGTTTGCTTCAATTTTTGGATGATTTTTTCCCCAATCTCATCGGCCGCGTCGCGATCCAGATAATAGCCGCCCATAATGTTAATCACCGGCGCGAATGTCCCATACCCGCCCATTCCGCCACCAAACGCGCTTGAAAGCGGCAAAACGGCTTCCGGCCCGGCTTCGCCAATCATTGCCAGCGTGGGGCTGGTTACGATGCCGCCGGAAGCAAGCCGCGGGATCGTTGGAATGCTTATTGTTTTCATTCCCAAAGCCGACCCACCCTTGCTTGCGACCGAATTTAACGCCCGGATAACCGTATTTATCCCATCAATGATAAAATTTATGCTTGACTTGAAAGCATTTCTCACCCCATCCCATACTGTCGTTACTAAATCACCCATTCCATTCCACATTTCCGCCCACGCATCGCTTATCGGTTTTGAAACTTCATTGAATTTATCACTAATCCATTGCCACGCGGTGCCAATCACCGTTTTTATTCCTTCCCATATCGGTGCCAAAAATCCGCTCACCGTCGTCCAAACCGTCGTCCATATCCCTTGAATAAAATTTAATGCCGAACTGAAAGCCGCTTGAATCACCGTCCAAGCAAACTGCAAACTGGCAACTATTGTTTGCCAAGTCGCGACAATATCAATTCCGAAAAGGTTAAAATATTCAATGACCAAACCAACCGCCAGTGCAACCCCGAATTTAAAGACTTCTTGGATTCCTTCCCACACGCCGCTAAAAAAGTCTTTTATTCCGTTCCATATGTTTTGGGTGGTCGTGGTTATTCCATTCCATACTTCTCCAAGATATGCAGATATTGCTCCCCAAATTTCAAGAGTTTTTGCTTTAATCGCATCCCAGTTAAGATAAATTGCGAGCGCGAGAGCGACAATCCCGCCAATAATAAGACCCCAAGGGTTGCCAACGGTCAAAGCGAAAATAACTTTTCCAATAGCGGCTGCAGCACTTATAAATGACGGTACCAATAAAGCTGTTATTACTCCGGCTAAAATTGCAATTGCTGTTTTATTTTCGCTAAACCATTTTGTTAAATCCTCTATTTTTTTTATAATTTCCGGCAATTTGTTTTGTATGAAATCGCTCATCAATTCAAGAGTTTTTTTATACCAAACAAGAAGTTTTTCACCTTCACCAGATAAAAAGATATTCCAAGAATCTGATAAATTGGAAGCCATTTGGTTCGCAGATCCGCCCGCATTCGCAAATGCATCGGCAAATTTCCCGCCTTCGTTTCCCGCTTTATAAAACGCCGCGGTCAAATCGCCGAAAGCATCTTTGCTATCTTTAAGCATTTCCCCAGCGGCTTCTTTTGTTGTTCCGTAATAATCTGCAAGTAATTGCAAAATATTTACACCGGCAAATCCAAACTGCCTAATATCCATCTCCGATACTTTTCCGACATTTCCAATCTGCTGCAAATTAATAATAATACGATCAAGTTCTGCCTGCCCCTTTCCGGCCGCGGCCAACGCCTTGCCAACATCCATCAATGCCTGTTCGCTTTTTTTGGCATCACCAGTAACCATTGTTAATGCCTTGTTTGCCTCAACAAGACCTGCAAATTCAAAAGGAGTGCTTGCCGCGTCTTTTTGAATCATTTTGATTGCTTCATCAGCGGCCTCCATTGATCCAAGTAAATTTTTAAAACCTATTTTTTGCGTTTCTATACTTGCGGCCGCTTTTATAGCTGACATACCGAAAGCGCCGGCCGCAGTGCCGGCAACTGTTAAACCGATAGCAACCTCTTTAGAAGCATTGACCGTGTCTTGCCATCCACTGCTCATCTTTTTAGCCACATTTTGCAGTCCCGATAATTGACTTTCAGCCTCTCTAAACGCTTGCTTAGCGTTGTTTTGCGCGGTTATAATAAATTGTAGAATTTGGTCGGCCATAGTTGATTTATTATTGTGTATGGTGTAAAGTTATACATTTAACAAAAATTATGAAAAATAATCTAAAATATCAGCAAATTTGGGACAAAGTTCTTTCTACCGGCGAAAATGTAAAGTATGAATTTTCGGTCAGCGATAGTTTTCTAAAATTTGCTTTAATCGCCAACATTCTTTTTTCGATTCCTTTTATGTTTTTGGGCGGGATAGGTTTCATTTGGTTGGGAATATCTCTTTTTGTGTGTCTGTATTACATGAAGGTCGCCAATGCTTATGCTTTTACCGACAAAAGAGTCTTGATTCATACCGGATGGCTTAATACAAATCTTACGAGCGTTGATTTTAATAAAATTACCGATGTTTATGTCCGGCAAAGATTCTTGGATAAATTAATCATCAAATCCGGCGATCTGGCTATCAATACCGCTGGCACAAATCACAAAGAAATTATCCTTAAAAACATCGCCAATCCGTATGAAGTTAAGAAGATTCTTGATTCATTAAAGGGATAATTAATGAAATCCCTTGAATATTACCAGCGCAAATCTCTTGAAGAAATGCGCGACCAAGGTATTAAAAAAGTCGAATGGATTGCTGCTCTTGATGAACGCGTCTGCAATGATTGTTTAATGCGCGACGGCCAAATTTTTGACATTGATGACGCCCCGCCTATCCCTACCCATAAAGGTTGCCGATGTTGCTATGGTCCGGTAATTGGTTAATTTCTCCCGCCGCCTCTTCTGAGGCGGTTATTTTTTATTCGCCTGCTTTGATTTTTCCGCGTCAATTTCCAATTTGTCGCGCAAAAGGTTGATGTACGGTTGCGGGTTACTCATATACTCGTCATAAGTCCATCCGGTTTCTTGCATGATCGCCACGATCTGCATCTCCGGCGTCAACTTGCCGCATCGGTACCACCGGCGGCTTTCCCGCCTTCGGATAAAAAATCCTCGCCTTTGACAATTTTATCAACTTCATCCAAAACGAATTGGCCATCGTTTTTTCTCATCGCCATCACAGTGTCGTAAATTTTATCGGTCTTGCCGGCAACCGAAACTACCACGGTCTCAACCGCAATCCTGATCGTTTCATCCGTTGCTGTGCCCGCATCCATTTCGCCCTTGCCGATACCGGACGAATCAACGGTCATCTTCAAACTCTTAAAAGGCCGCTCAATGGCTTTGCTTTCACCAATGGTAATCCACGCTTTCAATTCAACTTCCGTTTTGGAAAACGGACAAACAATTTTTTTTGTTTCCATTTTTTTGCTCTTGGTTAGATTACACTCTGCCCCGATTAAGAGGCCGGGAAATTAGATTTAAGATTCTCCAAGATATTCGGGTACGCTATTGGTAACCTCAATACTCATCGCCATTTCTTCGCCAGACTCATCATAATCCTCAACCGTAAATTCAATCGCTTCCCGCCCGACATCGTCAATCCCGCCGTCCTCGCCCCAATTCTCAACCCTGAATTGCGGGATAGTAATAACAATCTTGCCGTCATCTTCGCCGGTGAATGTGATTGTCATTGCCTGCTTGGTCAACCCGACAAACGCATCTTTCTGGGTTTCATCCTCAAACAACAGCTTGAATGAACCGGTGATTTTCGGTGTCTTGAAAACAATTCGGTCAACATCGTTGTCGCCAGGCGCGTAAATCAATTCCGCGTCGTTTTCAATTTTCAAATTAAACTCATTCACTTTAATGGTGCTTTCGCCAATTTCAACTTCGGCATTTTTGAAAGTGAAAAGTTTTAAATCGGCAACTGAACCGCTGCGCGATTGCGATGTCGGGAATTTTGATTTTATATCAACAGACACTTTCGCCACATCATCCGAAAACGCAATCTCCATGCTGTTGACCACGGCATTGGCACATTGAATTTCATCGACAACGCGATCCCTGTAAATTGTGCATGTTAAAGGGTCATTGTCCGATTTTAGCGTAATAGTGTGCTTATAATTATCGTCGGAAACTTCGCTGGCGATACTTCCCATCGCCAACGCCGCCCAATACGGGAAAGTTTCGGGATCCAAAACTACCTCAATTTTCCCTTCCCCCGACTTTTTGCCGATTACCGCGTTTCCCCCTTCGCCCATCCGCGTCCCGCGCGCCGCGCTATCGGCAATAATCTCTTGTTTTTCCGCCAATTCGCAGCTTAAAAACGGAATAAAATGCTGTGGCGCAACCGGCGTTCCGGCGGTTTCCTCTAACGCAATCCCTAACTTTTGGAATCTTTTTGTGTTTGCCATATTTTTTAATTATTTTTTAAATTTAGATTGTTACATTTTGGATAAATTCAACTTGCAACGAAATTGAAATCTCTATCCTCGTGCCACCGTCAATGTATGTTTTTTTTGACGAACTTGGCAAAACCCGTAATACGCTATCAATTCCCAAATCGTTGTTGTCCCTAAATAATTTCTCAATCTTGTAAATTCGATCGTTGGTCGTAATCTCCGCATTCCTTCTTCCTTTTGTTGGCTCAAATTTTTCTTGGACCAAAACGATCTTAAAGTTTGCCCGAACGCGGTCACTGGCGTTGGTTAATACTTCCGATTCGTCGCCATCAAAAATGGAATACGCGAAAGGGTAGCCATCTTTTCCCGAAATTTCTGGATAATCATAAACTTTTTTTAGATCATCCAATGTTTCCAGCAATCCAACAATGGCATTGTTTATAGTGTTCAGCATAATAAAAAAGGCGAATGTCGCCGCTTTCGCGGTTAAACATTCGCC
>CAZGDK010000118.1:6873-9742 GCA_964525155.1 uncultured Smithella sp.
TGTTTTTAAAAAGTTTTTTTCCAATTCTCTTTGTGCCGATAACCGACCGTAATTCATAATCGCATTACGGATAAACGGCCGCGATTTCATTCTGCGGGTTCCCTCGTGGACATAAGGCGCATATTTGACTGGGTCTTCAACAATACCCCGAACATTCCCCGGCGATTTTTCAATTCGCCAATGAACCGCCGTGCGCAATCGCCCCGTGTCAACCGGTGCCAATTCTTTTGATTTTCGTGCAATATCAGGCATCAATTTCTCAAAAACCTCTCCAATGTTTGCATCGGTTGTTTCCGGATATTTTGCCAGCATATCAATCGCCTCATCGAGTTGTTTTATATCAATCTTGAAAGATAACATACTATTGTTTTTTCGTTATCGTCAACTGCAAATGCGACAATCCCATAAGCGAATACCGCTTGACTCCCGTGACCTCGTATTCGTCAAGATCGTCAATTATCCGGTCTTTTTCCTGAATATCGCAATCTTCACAAAACATCCGGTAATCTTTGGCATAGCCGCCGCCCATTGATTCGCGGTAAGAATCGTCCAGCGGCTGGATATTGCACGCCACTCCCGTCAAATAGGCCGCATAGCTTTCGGTATCAATATCCGCCGGGCTTTCGTCATCGGAAAGCCGATAGACATCCACCGTTTTGTCAAATAAAGTTTCAATCATATTAGTCGGTCATCCGGCGATAATTCGCCAAGATTTTTTTAACATTTTCAAAGTCGCTGGTTTGCTTTGCGTCTTTATAGGTCACAGAATATTCGCCCATAGACATGCTCTTAACCTCGCCGCCCGTATCCGCCGCGTTGTTGATAATCCCGGACACCAAAACTGTGCAAGCGAATTTAATGTCGGCCGGAACTGCCGCCGAATAGCCCCATTTTGCGGTTATGGCCACATTCTGCCGCCCTCGGGTGAATTTCCCGTATTCTCGGGCAATAATGATTTTTGGCGTTTCGTTGGCCGGATAAGCAAAATAATCAATCTCAACACCATCAATCTCCACTTTCTCGATCTCCACACAATCGTCAATGAATATTTCCCGGTCGCCGTCGCCATCGTAAAGCCGTTCACTGGCCGCGGAATCCGCGACAAAGTTCCGGCCGGTTTCTTTGTCGATCTGGTTTTCCATGGCTTCTATCCATTCATCAATTTGACTGTCCATCGTCGTGTCAATTTCTTGAAGCAAGTAATTTTCTATTGACTCTTTGGTTGTGTATCCTTTTTTTGCCATAATTTTTATGTTATTGCCCGCACTTTTTATAGGGGTTTGTTTTTTGAGTATATGGGCTTGCCTTTCGGCTATACGGACTTGTTTTTGATTGATATGTCTTGCAAAGCCACTCATCCCATCTCGCCCTGATTTTTTCCGTGCCAATACCACTGTCGGATAAAATGATATTGGCGACAACGCTGGCCACATCAATCCCGATTGCCTCATCGCTCACCGCCACTCTTTTAAGCAATTCCACCACATCATCGGCGCTTCCCAAATCCGCGATAGATATTTTTTTCAAGATAACACTTATCTTGTCGCTTCCCATCCCGCTATCGGAGATTATTTTTTCGGGATTGCTCACTTTAACGCTTTCAATCGCCGATCCCGCTTCCTGTATCAAGGCGCTCACAATTATTGCCAACGCTTCGCTGGCAGTCCCATTCTCCTGAACCGACACTCTCGCCGCCACATTTACCGCCTCAACCGCTGTTGCGTTGTCTGCAATCGCCAGCCTTGCCAAAACCCGCAAAACATCGCTTCCCTGCCCGTTATCCGCGACAAATAATCTATTTACTATCCCAACGCTTTCCGTAGCCGTCGCCAACTCATTTACGGCAATTCTGGCAATTAAGCTTACTGCCTCATTGCCAACTCCGCTGTCTTGGATAAATTTGTTTTCGCCCGCAACTTTAACTTCTTCGCTTGCGATTCCGCTATCATCAACAAATACCGCCGACAGGATTTTGGCAATGTCAACACCTCCCCCGCTGTCTTGCGCGTATATTCTCGTCAAGATATTCACCAACTCTGCGCCTATGCCGCCGTCTTGAACTAAAACATTTCTGATAACGGAAACAATGTCGCTCCCGCTTCCGGCTTCCTGCAAAATCAAACGGCTCAAAACATTGACTGTGTCGCTTCCGCTGGCAGTTTCCAAAACAGACAACAATGTTTTAATCGCCACGCTTTCGCTGGCCGTGCCAATATCGGAAACAATAATATCCGCAAGAACGGAAATTGCGTCATTCCCGCTGGCAGTTTCCGAAATTCCAATTTTAACCCCGCCCGAAACGCTGTCGCTTCCACTTCCGGCGTCTTGGATTGCGAGATTTACCAAAACGGCAATCGCTTCGTTGGCAACTCCGCTGTCATTCACCGATAAATATATCAATGTGGACAATGCCTCATTCCCGCTCCCGCTATCGGAAACGGCAATCCTGGCCAATGCCTGCACCGCCTCGCTCCCCGCGCCAGTATCGGTTAAAGCGATATTTGCCAGCACTCTGATTGCGTCCGCGCCATTCCCGCTGTCGCTCATCGCAAGGTTCGTCAAAATGCCGACAATCTCATTCCCGCTCCCGCTATCAGCGATGATCGCGCGGATTACCAAAGAAAGCACCTCTGTTCCGCTCCCGCTGTCAAGAATTGATTTGATTTGTTTTAATGAAATGCTATCTGTTCCCGTGCCGCTGTCAGTTTGCGTCAATGAATTTTTAACCGCCGGTGTGGCGTCCACCCCGCTCCCGCTGTCGGATAACCCAATCAATACTTTCACCGAAACGCTATCTGTTCCCGTGCCGCTGTCGGCGACATTTTTTTCCGTTCCCCCTCCCCCCGCCGTATAGGTGGCGTAGATGGAG
>CAZGDK010000119.1:0-3590 GCA_964525155.1 uncultured Smithella sp.
CGGATCAGCCGTCACCGTCAGCGGGTTCTTTGCGGCGGCCAGGCGGATGTCGTGCTCCCGCGCCATATCCTCCGGCGAAAGCCGCACGCAAGCGTCCCCCGGTATGTCACTAATGGCGCGGGTTGCGGCCGCAAGCAGAAACGGCGGATAGCGCGGATCGCTGCGCACGTGTTTCATGACATCGTCCACCAGGCGGGAGATGAGGTCTTCCAGACCGGCCAGTTGCAGTTTCCGGCGCTCCAGAATCGTTTTATTGTCCAGCCGCGCCAGTTCCTGGCGGATGCGGGCGTCGGCATCGCTTGCGGTGCGGCTGCGGAAACTGTCGATGGCCGCCTGGTGCTGGACATCAAGCCGGCTCATCTCCTCGGCTTCGTTTTCGCGGATGGCGGCGATGGCCTCGTCGCATTCGCGCTGAATGGAGCTTTCCAGAGTTGTCTTGTCCATACGGACTCCTTCACAACGATATGCCCAGCGCTTCCGCCACATAATCCGAGGCCTTGCGCCGAAATCCCCCTGTGTCGTCCAGCCCCGGAATTTCAATGACCACGGGGCTTTGCAGGTTAAAATTTATCTGGGCGATGCGGTCCTCCAGGGAGCGAGCCAGCTCATTGGTGACAAGCACGATGCCCGCGTCTTTTTTCCGGACCGTTTCGTCCAGCAGCGCTCCCGCGCAGGCGGCATCGGCGACGACGCCTTCCACGCCCGCCAGGCGAAACGCGCTGACGGTGTGCAGATCTCCGAGAAGATAAATTTTTTCCATACTACAACTTGTTCAGGATCATGATGGCGATAATGAGGCCGTAAATGGCGATGCCTTCCGCCAGGCCCAGAAACACCAGCGTGCGCCCCATCAGTTCCGGCTTTTCGCTCACCGCGCCGATGGCCGCGGAGCCGATTTTGGCCACCGCGTAGCCGCTGGCCAGGCAGGCAAACCCCACGGCGAAGCCCGCGCCGATGTAGGCAAGGCCAACCGCGTCCGTAAGGGTCTTCATCGGTACCGCCTCGGCGGCTCCCGCCGCTTGCGCCAGGAGAATGCACGCTGCGCTAAACGCGATTGCCGGTATCAAAACAGCCGACAGTTTCTTTCCGGTCATATTACACCTCCGATGCCTTGGTCTTTAATTTAAACGGGGCAAAGGCCACCCCGTCTCCATGAAAAAACTTACTGAAAAACTCATAGTACTCCAGACGCAGAGACTGGATGCCGCAAATGAGGCCTTCAAACCCGATGATGAAAATGTTGCCCAGGATAATTATGATTACGGCGCCCGCGGATGACAGCGACGGATCGGCCATGCCCGCCAGTGTGTAGGTTACAATGCTTAGACCGGCATGTGAAAGGGCGAATGCGCCCACGCGGATAAAGGAAAGAGTGTTGGCAAAAAGGCTCAAACCGATTTCCACGATTTCCATGACGGTTTCAATGACATGCTCCGACAGGCTGTGCGGTTTTTCCTTTGCGAACAACAGGACGCCGAGAAGCCCGTGCAGTGAAAAGACGGCAAGCGGCAGGCCGATAAATATCGCCACGCTCCAGGCCGCGGGCAGGCGTCCGTTTTGCGTATAATCGACCGCGAAAGAAAGCGCGGCGACATACAGAATCAGAATGGCCGCTCCGTGCTTTTCCAGAAACGCTTCGGCGTAGTCCGCGTTCATCACGCTGTTGATGATATTCAGGACATGGCCAATGACGATAAAAACCGCTCCCATCATGATGGTGACAAAAAACAGACGCATGATTTGCAAGGTGGGATGAAACCACAGTGCGGGCAGGATCTTCTCGCTGGAAAAAACACTTCCGTACAGCAGGCCGCAGACGGCCGCCGAAGCGCCGCAGGCCAGCACGATGCCGCCCGCCTGCCTCAGTTCCTCGCGCCTCTTTTTATCGCCTATGCGCCGCAGGACGAGGCCGCAAAGCATCAGGACCAGCCCCTGGCCCAGATCGCCGAACATCAGACCGAACATCATCACATAGCTTATGGCGGCAAGCGGTGTGGGGTCGAGTTCCTGGGCCGAAGGCATGCCCATCGTTTTGACCAGAAGCTCGAAAGGCTTGAAAAGCCGCAGGTTGCGAAGGCGCACGGGCGCATCCGGATCTCTTTGTTCATGGACGATAAATTTGCCGCCGCAGACGCTTTGCATGATATTCAAAAGCTGCGAGCGTTCACTTTCGTCCATCCATCCGGTGATGAACATGGCCCGCGCGGAAAGCACGGACAGGCGCATGGCCTTGAGCATGTCCTCATAGGCCCGGTAGTCGGCATTCATGGTGATAAGCGCGTGGCCGTGGTCCTGCTTCAGGCGGTTGACATAGGCCTCAAGCGCGTCCCGGCGGCGCCTGAGCGCGTCCGCGCGTTTTTGAAGCGACGCAAGCGGCGCCTGGGGCGCCTCCCGCGATTTGTCGGTAAAGCCGTTTTCCTTGAGGAACTGGAACATGTCCGCGGCAAAAGCCGGCAGAACCATGCCGAACACAAAGTGGCCTGCCTTGGAAACCATAAAGCGTTCGTAGGACGGCGTAAGCCAGTCGGCGTTTTCCACCGTGCCGAAAACGGTTTTCAGAATTTTGGACCCCGCAAGCGCCGCCGGGTCAACGCCCATGTCCGCAAGCGCCTGGGCATACTGGATATCGCGCGCCAGCAGGTCTTCCTTTTCCCGGATTTTCGCGGCAAGTCTTGCCGCGCGTTCCAGTTTTTTCCGGATGCGGGAAGCGAAGGCGTCATCCTGAACCGCGTCCATTCGATGGGCGCGCCCGGAGGCTTCGTCAGGCTCCAGATGCAGGGCGTTTAACGCATACGACGTTGCCGAAAGGATATTCCGGGTGAGCGCTTCTTCCGCCTGTTCCTGCGCATCCGTTACGGCGCTTTTTTCCGTAAACCGGGCCAGATGAATGAGGCCCGCCCGGCCCAAAGCCAGATAGACGTCTCGGTGGAAGGCTTTGTCGAAGGCAATGGTGATTTTGCGTATGTCTGATTTGATAAACATGTCCGGCCTCATGTCTCGCACGTCAGGGAGTTCAGAATCGCATCGGCGGAAAGACCGAAGCGCCTGCCGTCCAGAATCCGAAAGAGGTTGCGAATCTGAAAAAACAGCAGCCACAGATAAGCGACCACGCAGTAGATGCCGTGAAAATCGCGGTGGAACATGGCGGCAATCCAGGCGTAATAGCGCCGCTCCAGATAATGTTCGATATCGGCCGCGGACGGTTCCTGTCCCGTGTCCTTGCGCAATTGCTCCAGATACGCGTCTTGCGCCTCCTGCTCCAGATCTATCCGATACCAGGCCCTGCCTCCGTAAAGCTCGGTAATGTCCGCCAGGTAGCGATGGATTCTTTCGTCGGAGAAGCGGTAATAGGCACGCAGGCGGATGGACCAGATCAGCGCCATAACGGCCATGCGCTTTTGCATCATCTGCCGGAATTCCCGGGCGGACGAACCGGCCAGCGAATCGGCCGAATGGTAAAGAAGGCGGGCCGTGCACACATCCAGATGGATCGCGAGCTGCCGGACCCCCGGGATCGTTTTAAAGCCTTCATCCTGATAGGCATCGGCCAGAAGCGGCCGAAGCTCGTCGAGCGAAAGGGTTTCGTCCAG
>CAZGDK010000119.1:3690-9740 GCA_964525155.1 uncultured Smithella sp.
ATGCGGGCGTGCAGGTTGGGTTCATCGGCGTAATGACGCATGGCGTATCAGGCCTCCAGCAAAATCGCAAGAATCTCTTCTTGAATTTGCGCCTGCAAATGAGGATCGGCAAAAAGCCGTTCCTGGTCTTGCCGGATAACGGCTGCGGCGCGCTCCGCCTTTTGTTTTGCCTTGCTGATCGTTTGGGTTTGTCTGGAGCGCTCGGCCGACAGGATTTGGGCGCGCAAGTCGGTCTCCCGGGCGTCGAGCGCGCGCTTGTGCTCGGAAATGCGCGCGGCCGCGGCCCGCTTAGCCTCTTCAATGGCCGCGGAGCACTGTTTCTCAATTGCGACAATCCGGGTGATGACTTCATCCATATCCGCCACCCTCATAAAAGACCGGTTAAATGATCGCTGAAAAATTGTATACGTTGCGCGTTGGTTAGTCGGGAAATTGTGCCGCGGAAAAAAGCGCCTGAGCGTTCGTGATCAAATCCAATGAAACGTTGCGCCTATTATAAGAAGGTCGGACGGATAAGTCAATGACCATCATAAGGCCATTATGACGAGCCGGAAAGCGCCCGGCGCAGGGCGGTGCCGATTTTCTCCAGCGTGTAGGGCTTGCGGATATATTCGTTGGCGCCCAAATCGAGCGTCTGTTTGACGCGCTCGGTTTCCGTATAGCCGCTGACGATGACGGCTTTCTGGGCGGGACGGATCTCGAGAATGCGCCGATAGGTTTCCAGACCGTCGATTCCCGGGTCCATCAGCATGTCCAGAAGCACAACGTCGGCGCCGGATCGCTTCAGGCGCTCCAGGGCCTCTTCGCCGCTCGATACGACATCGACCCGATAGCCCAGGCGTTCCAGCAGATTGGTCGCCACTTCTCTTTGCTCCCGGATGTCGTCCACGACCAGCACCGATTCGCCCCGGCTCAGGTAGGAATCCAGGGGAATGGGTTTTTGCGCCCGGGCCAGTTCCTCCCGCGTTGCGGGGAAGTACAGACGAAACGTGCTGCCCTTGCCGATTTCGCTTTGGACCTCCACGTAGCCTTCGTGATCCTTGACGGTTCCCCAGACCACGGCCAGCCCCAGGCCGGTTCCGCTGCGGCCCATGACTTTTTTCGTGTAAAAGGGCTCAAAGATTTTTCCAATGTCCGCATCCGATATGCCCTTGCCGTTGTCCGAAACCGTCACAACGACATAGTCGCCCTCCCGGACATCCTGGTAACCGGAAACGGGTTTATCCAGATAACGGTTTTCCGTGGTGATTACGACCTCTCCCGCTTCCACGACGGCCTCCGCGGCGTTGGAGATGAGGTTCATGATCGTTTTGCACAAATGCACGGGCGACCCCTTTACGTTCAGCAGATCGCATGCGAGCTTCTTTTCAAAGACGACGCGCGGATGGTACGATTGCAGACGGTCAAATTCCGGCGTCGCAAAATATTCGGCCATAACCTGGTTGAGATTGACGACCGCCGAAACGGGAACGCCGCGTCGGGCAAGCGTCAGCAGGTCCTGAATGATGGCGGTGGCCTTTTCGCTGGATTTCATAATGCTGTGGAGATGCTTTTTGAGCGGGTCAGGGTCTTCCATTTTAGACAGCAAAAGCTCCGTGTAGCCGACCAAAACCCCCAGCACGTTGTTGAGATCGTGCGCCACGCCGCCGGCCAGCGCGCCCAGGGATTCCATTTTTTCAGCCCGGTGGAGCTTTTCGGCAAGCGCCTTTCGATCTTCTTGCGCCTTCTTGCGTTTGGTGATGTCGCGGCCCACAAACATCATGCCGCAGGCTTTGCCGCTGTCATCGCGCGTAAACGACGCCTTGGTTTCCTGCCAGATCGTGCCGCCGTTTTTATGGTGGAGCTCCAGTTCCATCGTCCTTGTGTAATGCGGATCTCCGGGGACGCCGCTGAATTCGCGTTCCAATTCTTCGGTCATCGCCTTTTCCATGACGGCATAGGATTCCGGCGTCATGATTTTATCAAGAGGGACATGGACGATTTCCTCGGCCGTGTAACCGGTCACGCGCACCTCGGACGGGCTCTGATACGTGTAGTTGAGGTTCATGTCCATCGTCCAGATGGTGTCGTGCATGTTTTCGACGATCAGCCGGTATTTTTCTTCGCTGTCCTTCAGGGCTTTTTCCAGCTTTCCGCGTTCGGCAAGCTCTGCCGTGAGTCTGGCGTTTGCGGCGGTGAGTTCCGCCGTGCGTATTTTGACGAGCTTTTCGAGCTTTTCTTTTTCCCGATGATGCGTTGAAGATGCCGGGGTGCTTTGTTGCTGCTTCATTTCAATGACGTTGCCTGATTGATGCCGCGCGCAAACCTTCCTATTTGCCTGGTGAACAGCCACATGCCCTCCCGGAAGCAGTATATTGCGGTGAAAAATCTATTTCGGAAAGTGTCATCGGCTTAAAGAAACCAATACTTTAATCCTTTATCGGGATCGCTTGATTTTTAAGCGCATCACGCGAAGCGCGTCGCGTCGGACCCGTAAAATGACGCGCGCTGATTGGTTCTACCAGACGCAAAACAGGAACTGTTTTTCAAGAGTGCGTGTCAAAAAATGATAAAAAAAGTGATTGACAATTAAAAAATGCTTGAATTCATTGAAATTTTATGTATATTAAAAAACCGTCTCTAAACGCAGTTTTCAGGCGCGTGAAGAGCGTTTTTTCAAGCGGTTGCGGCAGGTGAAAAATAAGAAAAGGAACTAGACGGACGGTCTGAAATGAAGAATCAGGGAGATGGCGAGTGCCGGTTGAAATAGGGCCAGAAAATATTCCAGTCGTGCTTTTGTACAATGTCAATCCGGACTGGACGCAAGCCGAGAAAGAAGAAGTCATTACCCAATCAACGCAGCTCGGGCACGCGCTTATCGAATCCGGGTTTCCCACCGTTTTTGTTCCCATCGCCGATGATGATGTGGCCAGTCATCTGCATGCGTTTGATCCTTCCGAATATATTGTATTCAACTGGTGCGAAGCCCTTCCGGGCGTCGAACACAGTGAATGGCTGGTGGCCAAGCGCCTGGAGATGCTGGGGTTCACCTTCACCGGCGCCGATTCAGAAGCGCTGGCGCTGGCGCAGGACAAGTTCCGCGTCAAGGCCCTTCTGGATCAATCCGGCGTTCCGACGCCCGCCTGGCACATTTATCACGAAGGCGAGCCCGTCTCTTGGAGCCGGTTTCCCGCCATCGTGAAACCCATGAATGAACACTGCTCCGCGGGCATTACCCGCGATTCGGTCGTGCTCAATGCCTGCGAGCTTGCCTTGCGCCTTCCGTTTATTTTTGAAAACTATAACCAACCGGCCATCGTGGAAGATTTTATCGACGGCCGCGAATTCCATGTTTCCGTCTGGGGCAACGAAAAACTGACCGTGCTGCCCGTTGCGGAAATGGACTTTTCTTTTTTCCAAAGCGTCAAAGACCGGCTGTGCACGTTCGAGTCCAAATTTCAGCCCGGCTCCGAACACTATGAAAAAATCGAAACGCTGCTGCCCGCCTTACTTTCCGCCGAGGGGCAACAGGCGCTGGAAAAAGTCTGCTGCGACGCTTACCGGGTTTTGGGCTGCCGGGACTACGCCCGCATGGACATTCGCCTGAGGGACAATACGTTTTATGTTCTGGATGTGAATCCCAACGCGGATATCAGCATCGACGCGAGCATGGCCTGCGCCGCTGAACTTGCCGGCGTCACTTACGGCCAGATGGGCTCCACAATTGTCCGCATGGCCGCCTCCCGTCACCCTGTCTTCGGCGGCGTCTCCGGAATGACGGCCTCGGGAAAAAAGAGCATGAAGCCCAAGCGGTCGCGTTCCCGAAGCGCCCAGGCGATCAAATCCCGCTAATATCCGACCTCTGATTTTCCATTGTTTTCCCGACAGCTCCAGCGTTTCGCATGCTCCGCCTGCGCCCTTTCGGGTAAGAAGGCAGCCTGCCCGGCGTATGCCGGGGGAATCCAGGTTTATGGAACTGAAGCCCGGGCGCTTGCGCCGCAGGACAAAGCCCGGAAAAAAATTCCAAATCTTAAATCAAAGATGGTATAAGAACGAACCATGGACGATATTTGTGGAGGGTGACGTGAAAAAGATCAATAAAGTCAAGAATCTTCTTGCAAAACAGATAGTGATTCTGGACGGGGCCACCGGCACCGAATTACAGAAAAGGGGGCTGCCCGCGGGGGTCTGCCCGGAACTCTGGTGCCTGGAGCATCCCGAGGTTCTCAAGGACGTCCATGCCTCCTATCGGGAAGCCGGCGCTTCCATCGTCTACACCTGCACGTTCGGCGCGAACCGTTATAAACTCAAACAATACGGCGTGCAAAAAGACGTTTATGCCGTCAATCGGGATCTGGCCAGCCTCGCGCGGCAGGCGTGCGGCAAAAAAGCCCTGGTGGCGGGCGATATCGGTCCGACGGGGCTGTTTGTCGAGCCGTTCGGCCCGCTGGCCTTTGAAGAGGCCGTGGAGGCGTTCAAGGAGCAGGCCAGGGGTCTCATCGACGGCGGCTGCGATCTGATCATCATTGAAACCATGATCGATATTCAGGAGACGCGCGCCGCCCTTTTGGCGGTCAAGGAACTTTCCGATATTTTCACCATCGTTTCCATGACGTATGAAAAAGACGGCCACACCCTCGGCGGCACGCCGCCCGCAAGCGCGCTCATTACGCTGCAAAGCCTCGGCGCGGACGCCGTGGGCTGCAACTGTTCGGCCGGTCCCGAGCAGATGATCGAGTTTATCGCCGCCATGAAGCCTTTCGCCACCGTCCCGCTTCTGGCCAAACCCAACGCCGGAATGCCCAGGCTCGAAGGCCTTAAAACCGTTTTCGATATGGACGCCAAAACCTTTGCGTCCTTCGGCCGGAATCTGGCGGAGGTGGGCGCAAGCTTTCTGGGCGGCTGCTGCGGAACGACGCCTGAGCACATTGCGGTGCTTGCCAAAGCCGTCGGGAAAAGAAAACCGGTCGGGCCGCGCAAAAAATCCGTAAGCGCGCTCAGTTCGGCGCGGAGTTTTCTGGCGCTGCAAGACGGCGACCCCCTGTATCTGGTGGGCGAGCGGATCAACCCCACCGGCAAAAAAGCGCTGCAGCAGGAGCTGACGGAAGGCAAGCTGACCATCATCCGCCAGATGGCGCAGGAGCAGGAAGCCCAGGGCGCGTCGCTTCTGGACGTCAACATCGGGCATGCCGGCATCGACGAAGTGCAGACGATCAAAAACGTCATCGGGCTTTTATCGACGTCAAGCCGCCTGCCTCTGGCCATTGATTCGTCGCGCGTGGAAACGATTGAAGCGGCGCTGAGGCTTTATCCGGGGCGCATGCTGATCAACTCCATTTCCGGCGAAAAGGAAAAACTTAAGAAGCTCCTGCCCATTGCCGCCAAATACGGCGCGATGTTCATCCTGCTTCCGCTGACCGACGGCGAAATTCCGGCCACGGCCAAAAAGCGCCAGGCTGTCATTGAAACGATCTACCGCAAGGCGCAGCAATTCGGCTTCACCAAGGATGATTTCGTGATTGACGGTCTTACCATGGCGGTGGCCTCCAATGCCGACGCAGGTCGGGAAACGCTTGCGACGCTTTCCTGGTGCAAAAAAACATTTAAGGCCAAAACGATTCTGGGGCTCTCCAACGTGTCTTTCGGCATGCCGGGGCGTCCCTGGCTCAACGCCGCGTTTCTGGCCATGGCGCAGTATTGCGGATTGACGATGGCGATCGCCAATCCGGCGAGCGTGGAATTCATGAATGTGAAGAAGGCGGGTGATGTGCTTACGGCCCGCGAAAAAGCGGCGACGCACTTCATTGCCCATTTTGCCGGGGCCGCAACCGCGCCGCAGGCCCCCGCTAAAACCGCCGCCGCAATTGCGCCCGCGGAAAAAGTGGCGGCGGCCATTCTGGAGGGCGACCGCGACCATCTGCCGGCGCTGCTTGACGAGGCGCTGCACGCGGGGCAATCCGCTTCCCGTCTGGTGGACGATTTCATGATTCCGGCCATTGTGAAAGTCGGCGAGCTCTATGAGAAGAAAATTTATTTTCTGCCGCAGCTCATGGCGGCGGCGGAAGCGATGA
>CAZGDK010000120.1:0-9623 GCA_964525155.1 uncultured Smithella sp.
AGCGCTTGAATGGCATTCAAGAGGTCAGGAGTTCGATCCTCCTCAGCTCCACCAAGACATAAAAAAAGGGAAGATCCGAAAGCGGCTCTTCCCTTTTTTGGTTTTTCCGACCGATAGCTTTACAGGTCTTTCGGATCTTTATTGATGGTCAGGCGCTTATCCTTGATCATCGCCTGCTTGTTTCCTTCCAACCAGGATTTCATGGCTTCTTCCCGTTTCAGGTTCATGGCGACTTTCCGGTAGACTTCCTTTTTGCTTTCAAAGTCTGTTGTATCCAGCGGGCTTAATTCCTTAAGCTTAAAAATAAATTGACTGTTGCCGATGTTCAAAGGCTTTGTTGCGTATGGACGGTTCTGGGACAAAGACAGAATCGTTTCCATGGCTTCCGGATGCGAACCGACTTTCGGAATGGCCGAGCCGGGCTGGAATAAGCCCGTTTCCTGAATTTTGTAGCCTTTGGCCGCCGCCAGCTTATCCATGGTTTCGCCCTTCTGGAGTTTGTCAATCAGCTGCGCCGCTTCTTCTGCGGCCATTCTTTCCCGTTCACTTTTCAGAAAGCCCGCGCGGACGTCCTTTCCAATGTCTTTGAGCTGCGGCGTGTAGGCGGCTTTTTTATCGTCCAGGCGCACAACGTAATAGCCGGTGTCGGTGCTCAGGACTTTGGAGATGTCATTTTTTCTCATGCCCGCCAGTTCGCCGGAGAGGTCTTTGATCGATGCCAAGGGCTGCGGGAGCTTGTCCAGGGGTAAAAATCCGGCTTCATAAACCTTCAGATTGTTCGCGGACGTGTATTTGTCGAAATTCTCTTCCTGATAAATGGTGTCATGCGCTTTTTTCGCATGTGCGAACGCCTTTTCCATCCCCTGGCTTATTTTGAGCTCTTTGACAATGGTGCTTTTTACCTCTTCGAGGCCCAGCGTTTTACCGTTCTTATCTTTAAAATTATCTCTGCGCCGGTTGTAGAAATCACTGATTTCGCCCGCGTTGACGTCGGCCGGGGCGAAGCTCTCCGCCGCAAAATAGAGGTATTTGATCTTAACCTGTTCGGGAACGCGAAATTCATTAGCGTTTTTCTTCAGATAGGCCTCCAGATCACTTGCGGCGGGCTCGGCCACTTTCATGTCGACGCCTGAAAGCTGAATGAACGTCAGGTTGATTTTCTGGTTTTGCAGGGCGTACAGATCAAGGACCTCCTGATCGGATACCTTGATGCCGTCGCGAATGATGCCTTCAATTTTGCCGACGGCCATGTTGACCTTCTGACCGGCTTCAAACTCTTCGGCCGCCATCCGGTTATAACGCAGGAATTGGTTGTATTTGTATGAGTCAAACCGGCCGTCCGTCTGCAGGGCCGGCATGGTGCTGATCACCTGCTTTAATTCATCGTCTGAGACTTGAATTTTCAAATCCTTGGCTTTGGCGACGATGATCTGGCGGTTGATGAGATTGTCGAAGGTCATCTTTTTAAGGTCCATCTGCTTGAGCATTTCACCGGTCAGCGCGCCGCCGTAACGGGCTTTAACCATGTCCATCATTTTGGAATACTCATTATAAAATTCGCCTTCCGAAATGGCGTTGCCGTCAACTACCGCGAGAGCCTTGGCGGCCCGAGACCCTCTGTCCGTTCCAAAGTAAAGAACGAAAACGAAAATAATAATGGCCATGAAAATGAGCATGAACCAGCCCCGCGCGTTTTTTCGGAAAAATTTCAACATAGCATCACCTCAACCGTAATAGTAAATTCACCCATGTGTGCAAAAATTTTTCGATTAGTATTACAGTCATGTGCAAATTGCAAACATAATTTAAAAATGCGTTGCTTAGGTGGGTGAAATAGGCTATAGAGCGAAAAAAATTCGTAAATACCACAAATTGAAAGGAAAAACAGGAGGTCACATGCTGTTCGACTATATTTTGGGCAAGTTTTCCAACGATCTGGCCATTGACCTGGGAACCGCCAATACGCTCGTCTATGTCAAGGGAAAGGGCATTGTTTTAAATGAGCCGTCGGTGGTTGCCGTGCATAAGGACAACCGCGGGATGAAAAAAGTTCTGGCCGTCGGCAACGAAGCCAAAAGTATGCTGGGCCGCACGCCCGGAAACATTGTGGCCATCCGGCCCATGCGCGATGGCGTTATCGCCGATTTCGACATTACGGAAGCCATGCTCAAGCATTTCATTCTTTGTGTGCACAACCGTAAATCCCTGGTGCGTCCGCGCATTATTGTTTCCGTACCGTCGGGCATTACGCAAGTCGAGCGCCGCGCTGTGCGCGAAACCGTCGAATCGGCGGGCGCCCGCGAAATTTATCTGATCGAAGAGCCGATGGCGGCGGCCATCGGCGCGGGCCTGCCGATTGCCGAACCCACCAGCTCCATGGTGGTCGATATCGGAGGCGGCACCACGGAAGTGGCCGTGATATCGCTCGCCGGCATCGTCTATTCCAAATCCGTGCGGGTGGCGGGAGACAAAATCGACGAGGAAATCGTTCAGTACATGAAGCGCAAATACAGCCTGCTCATCGGCGAAAGAACCGCGGAAATCATCAAGTTGGAAATCGGATGCGCTTATCCGATGGATGAAATTAAAACCATCGATGTGAAAGGCCGTGATTTAATCTCCGGTATTCCCAAGACGATTGAAATCAGCTCGGAAGAAATCCGCGAAGCGATTATCGAACCGGTGACGCTGATTGTCGATGCCGTCAAGGACGCGCTGGAAAACGCACCGCCCGAACTGGCGGGCGACATTGTGGACCGCGGTATTGTTTTGACCGGCGGCGGCGCTTTGCTGAAAAACATCGACGTGCTGGTGCGTGAGGAAACGGGTCTGCCGATTACGATTGCCGATGATCCCCTGTCTGCCGTGGCCCGCGGCGCCGGCATGGCGCTGGACCAATTGGATGTGCTCAAAGAGGTCACTATTCAGGTCTGATTGTGCGCGCTTGGGGCACTCTAAATGTTTTTCAAAAATTATCGAACCGTTATATTTGTGGTTGCCGTATTTGCCTCCGCGCTCCTGTTGCTGTCGTATAGTCTCAAATACGACGACGGCGCCGGTCCGGTCAAAAGGCTGGTGATGGAGGCGGTGGCGCCGGTGCAAAAAGCTTTGAGCGCCGGCATTGGGGCGGTGGAAGACGCCTGGATGCGGTATATCCGCCTGGTGGGACTGGAAGAAGAAAACCGGCTGCTCAAAGATAAAATCGCCGCGTTGGAAGCGGAGCTGCTGGTTTATAAGGAAGGCCATCTGGAAGCCCGGCGGCTGCAAAACGTCCTGGCCCTGACCAGTGAATATCCCCACCACTTCGTGGCCGCCCGCGTGATCAGCCGGGAGCAGGCGGCTTTGTCCAAGACCATCTGGATCGACAAGGGAAGCGCGGACGGATTGAAATCCGGCATGCCGGTGATCACACCGCCCGGCCTGATCGGCAGGCTTTCGGATGTCACCTGGCACAGCGCTAAAGTTTTGCTTCTGATTGACGAGAACTCCAATGTGGACGTCCTGATTCAAAGGACGCGGGTCCAGGGGATTGTGCGGGGCGCGGGTTCCCGCGGCTGCATCGTGAAATACATCTCCAAGATTCAAGACGTCAAGGAGGGCGATACGGTGGTGTCGTCCGGAATGAGTAATATTTTTCCCAAGGGGTTGCTCATCGGCAGGGTCAGTTACGTCGATCGCATGGATGTCGGTTTGTTCCAGCATATTCAGGTTGCTCCCTTCACGGATTTTACCAAAATAGAGGAAGTTCTGGTTCTGGTATCGGAAACACCTGCCGCGCCCTCGGGGAAGAAGGCGGCGAAATGATTTTTTATCTGCTGATTCCGTTTCTGACTATTGGCCTGATGGCGCTGCAAACCACACTGGCCGACCTTCTTTTTTCCGGCTGGCTGACGCTGGAGCTGTCGCTGATTGTCGTAATTTACGCCGGTTTCCGGATGGACCTGGTCAAAGGGATGATTCTGGCGGGCTTTCTGGGATTTGTCCTGGACTGCGTGTCGGGAGCGGTGGTGGGGCTGTTTACGTTTATTTATCTGCTCGTGTTTACACTGTCTTTTTTTGTATCCCTTCGGATCGCGACAGAGAAGTATTATTTGATCGCTCTGTTTAGCATTTTTTGCTGCTCACTGGAATCGCTGATCATCAGCATGCTTTATCGGCTGGTCTTGAAATACGAAATACCTCAGGACGCGCTGATGGTTTTTGTGTCGCAGACCCTGCTGATCGGGGTTCTCTCCGTGGGTTTCTTTTATAGCATGCGTAAGGTAGAAAGCTGGATGTATGGAAAAGCAATACAACCTCCACAACGGACCGGAACCGGCGGAGTTTCGGCAGAGGCTTAGAATCATCATTATCCTGGTGGTGGCGGCTTTGTCGATTTTGCTGATCCGTCTGTGGTATCTCCAGGTCATCAAAGGTGATGAACTGAGGCAGCGGTCGGAAAACAACGCCGTGCGCTTCCGCAAAATCCAGCCGTTGCGCGGCCTCATCATGGACCGCAACGGTGACGTGATCGTGGACAACCGCCCGTCCTTTGATGTCCTTTACATGCCGACCAAAGGGGTCGATCATGATCTGCTGATTCAGAAAATGAAGAATGTTTACAAAACCAGGTCCTTTGAGTTTTCATCGGATCAGCCTTTTCCCAAAACACTGAAATCCTACCTGCCCGTCCGTCTGGAAAAAAATGTCAGCATGGATAAAGTCGCGCTGGTGGAGACCAACGCCCTGGATTTGCCGGGTGTGTATGTGGATGTGACCCCGGTCCGCCTTTATCTGGACGGTGAAATCATCGCCCCGATTATCGGCTATACCGGAGAAATCAGCAAAGAGGAGCTCGAAAAGGCCGAAGAGGAGTATTCTCCCGGTGATATTATCGGCAAATACGGCATCGAAAAAGTTCTCGATTCCTACATTCGGGGCGAGCACGGCAACGAACTGGTCGAGGTGAACGTTTACGGCAAGGTGATTAAAAATCTGGGGCGTATTGATCCTGTTTCCGGGGCCAATGTGGTGATGACCGTGGATGCCCGGCTGCAGAGGACGGCCTGGGAGGCGTTTGAAGGCCGGGCCGGCGCCGCGGTGGCAATGGACCCGCGCAATGGCTCCATACTGGCGATGGTTAGCTCTCCGTCGTTTGATCCGAATCTGTTCAATAGCGGCATCGCCCGCGACGAATGGGACAAACTCCAGAAAAATCCGCTCAATCCATTATCCAACCGGGCCATCTCCGGGCAATATCCGCCGGGCTCCACTTACAAAATGATTGTGGCGGCCGCTGCCCTGGAAGAAGGCATTATTACACCCGAAACCCGCATTCACTGCAACGGATCGTTTGAGCTGGGCAACCGGAGATATCGTTGCTGGAAAAAAGAAGGCCACGGATCGGTTAATCTGCACCAGGCTCTGGTCGGGTCCTGCGACGTTTATTTTTACACGGTCGGCAAAATGCTGGGGGTGGATAAAATCGCCCACTACGCAAAAATGTTCGGCTTGGGCGACGCAACCGGGATTGAATTGTCTCATGAACGCAGGGGCCTGGTGCCGACGCGGGACTGGAAGCTGGCGCGCATGAAAGAACCCTGGCAACTGGGCGAGACCATATCCATTTCTATCGGGCAGGGCTTCAACCTGACAACGCCGATACAGCTGGTGCAGGCCTACAGTGCGCTGGCCAACGGAGGAACACTGTGGCGGCCCCGTCTGGTGGAGCGCATCGAATTGTCCGACCGGAGCGTCGTCAAACAGTACGCATCCGAGAAAAAGGGAAAACTGAAGTTGAGTCCGCAAACGATGGCCATTCTCAGCAAAGCTCTGTGGGGCGTCGTGAACGAACCGGGCGGAACCGGCGCTCAGGCCAAACGGCCGAATGCGGATGTCTGCGGCAAAACGGGAACTTCTCAGGTCATTGCCCTGCCGCAAAGCGACGCCGCGCGGCGGATGAAAAAAATCGCCGCGATCCACCGGGACCACGCGCTGTTTGTCTGCTACGCGCCGATGAAAAATCCGGAGATCGCCATTGCCGTTGTCGTCGAAAATGCCGGCGGCGGCGGAGGCGCTATTGCCGCGCCCATCGCCCGGAAAATTCTCAATGCTTACTTTGACGCCAAGAAGAAGGGAAAAACGGCCCGGCTTGAGTCCTCCGGACAGGTAAAAGAGTCCGCGGACCCGTGAGCGCCCGCCGTGGCCGCACAAGAAAACCTTGAAGGTATTTTATGATTTTTTTTAAATTTGACCGCCGCATCTTTCAACATTTCGACTGGACGCTTTTCGCCCTGGTGCTCTTGATTTGCTCCCTGGGCGTCATCAATATTTATTCCACCGGCTTTAGTCTCGCCGACAGCCAGTCGCCGCTGTACATCAAACAGCTGCAGTGGATCATCTTCGGCCTGTTTGTCATGATGTTCACTTTTCTGGTGGATTACCGCTTTATCAATCAGGCCGCCTATGTGATCTATGCCGTTTCCATCCTGTCTCTTTTGGCCGTGGCCCTGTTCGGGCATACGGCTAACGGGGCCCAGCGCTGGCTTTCCTTCGGGTTCTTCCTGTTTCAGCCCTCCGAGCTTATGAAACTGACCATCGTGATTGCGCTGGCGCGCTATTTTGACGATCACAAATCCAATGAGCCCTACCTGCTGCGGGAACTGTTTATTCCCTTTCTGATGGTGATGATTCCCTGCGCGTTCATCATGAAACAGCCGGATCTTGGGACGTCCCTGATGATCATCATTGTCGCCGCTTCAATTGTCCTTTTTATCGGCATGAACTGGAAGTCGATTGCCATCACCGTGGTCAGCGTTTTGGTCATGCTGCCGGTGGCGTGGCAATTTATGAAAGACTATCAGAAAGACCGCCTCCTGACGTTTCTTTCGCCGGAAAATGATCCCCTGGGAACCGGCTATCATATCATTCAGTCCATGATCGCCATCGGCTCCGGGGGCATTTTCGGCAAGGGGTTTTTAAAAGGATCGCAAACACAGCTGAAGTTCCTGCCTGAACAGCAGACCGATTTCGTCTTCTCCGTGTTTGCCGAGGAGTGGGGGTTTGTCGGCGGTTTGATTTTATTGCTGATGTTTGTCTCCCTGATCATCTGGGGTCTAAAAATTGCCTTGCATTCAAAAGATTTATTGGGCACGATACTGGCCTTTGGGATCACCGCGCTTATCGGTTGGGAAGTCATCATCAACATGGGCATGGTGCTGGGATTGCTGCCGGTTGTCGGCATTCCCCTGCCTTTCTTGAGCTACGGCGGTTCAGCGATTGTCTCGCTTCTGGCGGCAATCGGATTGTTAATGAATGTCAGTGTGCGGCGATTTATTCTGCAGCGCTGATGTAACCCTCAATGACGGATCGAACGGAGAAGCTTATGTGGGAAAAAAAGAAGCAGACTGAAGATATGAAAGCCTTTCTCGGTAAGGGCGCCGAATTTGTCGGCAAGATGGTATTTAACGGAAATGTCCGAATTGATGGAGATTTTCAGGGAGAAATTTTCGGCCAGGGGTCCGTGGACGTGGGAGAAGGGGCGCTGGTCAAAGCCAACATTGCCGTCAGCAGCCTCTACATCGGCGGCGAAGTGCAGGGGAGCATTCAAGTCAAGGATAAAATTAACATTCATTCCACCGGCAGGCTGTTTGGAGACGTGCGGACTCCGGTTTTTATCATGGAAGAAGGGGCGCTTTTCGACGGCCAGTCGCACATGGTGGAATCAAAAGCGGAAAAAAAAGTCGTTCCGGAAGTGGATTGAATCCTTTCAAGCACTTATTTCAACTATCATATCTACGATACTGTTAAAATTAGACCGCCGGTCAGAAAAAAGCTTGACAAGGAAACACGGGTATGATTAGTAACCTCCGTCCTCGCGGTGTGGCCGGTTTCATCTAAGGAGCCTGCCGAATTTGCTTACCGGTATTTGAGCTTCAAGTTCCTGTAACACATCACTGCCAGACATCATGATGCTGTTTGAAAAGTTGTTAAAATAATGAATCTCTCTGCTTCCGCAACGGGACGATAGAGGTTCTGAAAAAAATGACGAGGTAAGTTGTGGTTACCGTAATTCCGGATTTTACGCTTTTGGTTCAGATGGCTATATTCGTAGCCTTGATTTTTCTCCTCAATGTCCTTCTTTATCGCCCCATTTTATCCATCATCGAACGCCGCAAAAAACAGCTCGATGAACTTGATAATGAAATCAAGCTTTTCAAGGAATCCGTGGATAAAAAAGCGGCCGAATATGATGAAAAACTCACCAAGGCCAAAACGAGAGCCTCTGATCTGAAAAAAGAAATTATTGGTGAAGGCGCCAAACAGGCCAAGAGCATTGTTGATGCCGTCCGCAATGAAATTCCCGCGATGACGCAGGAGTTCCAAAAGAAAATGGACAAGGAAATGCAGGCCGCCCGCCAGATTTTGGAAGGTCAGTCCAAAAAGCTCTCGCTGGAAATTGCTGAAAAGGTGCTGGGGAGGAGAGTCTAATGAAACTGTCACGCCAATCAATCCGCTTCTCTTTAATTCTTTCACTGCTTCCGATCGTGCTTTTTGCCTGTCTGTCTTACGCCTCCGGCGGCGGTGAAGAAGGCCACGGGGTGTCGGCCGAAATGCTGAAAGGTTTTGGCCTTAAGGCTTTAAATACAGCCATCATCATTGGTTTTCTTTTCTGGATGCTCGCGCCTAAAATCAAGGGCTTTTTCGGCGGTCGTCGTCAGGAAATAAAAGAATCTCTGGAAAATGCCACGGCTCAGAAAGCGGACGCCGAAAAACAGTACCGCGAATATGCGCAGAAAATTGACAAGGCGTCCCTGGAGATTGACGGAATTTTTGAAATGATCAAGGCTCAGGGCGTGGCCGAAAAACAGAAAATTGTTGAAGACGCCCAAAAAGTTGCCGCAAAAATGAAAGAAGACGCTCAGGCGCGCATCGAGCAGGAATTGTCCAAAGCCTCCGCTCAACTGCGCGGTGAAGCCGTTGCTCTTTCCGTTCAGATGGCTGAAGAGATTTTGAAGCGCAATATCACGGCTCAGGATCACGAAGCCATGGTTAAGGAATACATGGATAAGGTGGTGAACAAACATTGATCAGCAATATTTCAAAACGATACGCTCGCGCATTTTTTGAGATTGCCGAGGAAGAAAAGAAGCTGGAACAGTATTACGAGGAACTTCGACAATTTTCTTCAATCATTTCCGGAAACAAGGATCTCGGTGGTTTTTTGGCCAATCCAATTTTTGAGCAGGAAAGCAAAAAACAGGTCCTGCAACAGATCATCGGCAAGCTTTCACTTTCCCCGATGACGATCAATTTCCTGAAATTGCTGATCGATAAAAAGAGAATTGATGTTCTGGCGGATATTGAAAGCTGTTACCGGCAGATGATGGATGAAACGCTCAAGAAGCTTCGCATCACGGTGAAGACGGCGTTTCCTCTTTCCGCGGACATGCTTAAATACATTTCATCCAATCTGGAAAAAATGACCGGCAAGCAAGTGGAAGTTGCGGTTGAAAGCGATCAGAATCTTTTAGGCGGCATAGTAATTGGCGTAGGTGACACGCTGTATGACGGCAGCATCAAAAGCCAGTTAAACAATATGAGGAATCTCTTAGGGGAGGCAAGATAAGGCATGGAAACAATCA
>CAZGDK010000121.1:0-6847 GCA_964525155.1 uncultured Smithella sp.
TGCATATTCTGGGAACGGAACGGCATGAAAGCCGCCGTATAGACAATCAGCTGCGGGGTCGATCCGGCCGTCAGGGCGATAAAGGGTCGTCAAGATTTTATCTTTCGCTGGAAGATGACTTGCTGCGGATCTTCGGAGCGGAACGCATATCGTCCATTATGGACACCATCGGCATTGAGGAAGACCAGCCCATCGAGCACAAGTATATTTCAAAAGCGATCGAAAACGCGCAAAGGCGGGTTGAAGGCCAGAATTTTGATATTCGCAAGCATCTGCTCGATTACGACGACGTCATGAATAACCAGAGAAAAGTCATTTATGAACAGCGTAAAAAAGTGTTGCGTGGCGAAGACTTATGGTCTGATATTGAAGAGATGCTTGAGGAAATTACCGCCGGTCTTGTCTCCGAATTTATCGGTGAAAAAAGCAAACCGGAGGATTGGAATCTCAAAGCGCTGGATGACGCCATCTTCAAACAATTTAGTATTCGTCTGGATCTCGCCAATAAAAAAGATCTGAATTCGGCGGATGCCACCCATGATTTCATCATCGAGAATGTCCGTCACTATTTGCGCGAGAAAGAAAAAGAGTTTGGTCCGGAACTTACGTCGTATCTGATGAAAGTTATCATGCTGCAGACGATTGATACGCACTGGAAAGAACACCTGCTGTCCATGGATCATTTACGTGAGGGCATTGGACTTCGCGGCTATGGCCAGAAAGATCCGGTTCGCGAATATCAGCGCGAAGGGTATGCCATGTTCATGGAGATGATCGGCCGCATAAAAATGGATACGGTCGAAAAGCTTTGCATGGTCAGAATCCAGCGGGAAGAAGAAGTTGAAGCCATACGTCAAAAGCAAAGAGAAGATTACATCATGAGCCGCGGAGAAGACACGCCGGCCAATAAAACCGTGAAGCGCACGGCGGACAAAGTGGGGCGCAATGATCCCTGTCCCTGCGGCAGCGGCAAGAAATACAAGAAATGTTGCGGTGCATAAGTCATCGGGAGGAATGCAAATAATGGGTAAAACATCGACAGGTAAAGTTTATGTTCCGGGTTATTTGGCCAACGGCGTTTCCGCGGGAATTAAAGGCGGCGACCAGAAGGATCTGGGATTAATTTACTCCACTGTTCCGGCGAAGGCGGCCGCACTGTTTACGAAAAATACATTCAAGGCGGCGCCCGTGCTGATTGACTCTGAACGCATTAAACGGGGTGTTGCACAGGCCATTTTAACCAACAGCGGTTGCGCCAATGCCGCCACGGGTAAAGAAGGAATGGCCGATGCGCTGGCTGTTTCCCAATCGGCGGCCAGGCAATTGAAAATACCGGAAGAACAGCTTTTGGTTTGTTCCACCGGGGTTATCGGCCGGAAGCTTCCTGTTAAAAAAATTGAAGCCGGCATGGGAAAGCTCATCAAGGGCTTGAACGAATACGGCATTGAAGACGCCGAAGAAGCCATGATGACAACGGACAAATTTCCCAAAATAGCCATCCGAAAAGGCATTGTCGGGGCAAAAGACATTACTATTTGCGGCATTGCCAAAGGCGCGGGTATGATCGAGCCGAATATGGCCACTCTTTTGACCTACGTGATGACCGATGCCCTCATCGACGCCAAGGCGCTCAATACCGTATTCCACCAGGTGATCGATTCCACGTTTAACGCCATCAGTGTGGACGGGTGCATGAGCACCAACGACACGGCCATCATTCTCGCCAACGGCCTGGCCGGCAACAATCCGCTGGAGAGAGCTCAGGCCCGTTTGCAGAGATTTCGGGAGATGCTGACCGATGTGCTGGCTGAACTGTCACAGGCGGTGGTGAAAGACGGGGAAGGGGCGACCAAATTTATTACTATTCTGGTGGAAGGCGCAAAGTCAAAATCTGACGCCCGCCGGGTTGCTTATTCCATCGGCAACTCCAATCTGGTTAAAACGGCGTTTTTCGGCGGCGATCCCAACTGGGGCCGAATCATTGCCGCGGTCGGGGCGTCCGGAATTGTCCTGGAAAAAGAAAAAGTATTGTTAACTATTGGTAATTTAAATGTATTTGCTCAGGATGCCCCTGTGGCTTATCCCGCGGCTAAATTGAAGGAAATTTTTGACGCCGGAAAAATTGAAATTCGCGTCAGTCTGGGGGGAGGGGACAAGTCCTATTGCCTGCACACGTCGGATCTGTCGTATGATTACGTAAAGATCAATGCGGACTATTCAACATGACAAAATTACTAATTTTATTGTAAAAAAAGATAATTAGGCTTGAACAAACGAGTGATTTGTGGTAATTGCCGCAAAATTTCGCACACCTCCGGATTGACGGCGTGTTGCTTAAGTCATTAAGTGCGCCGCGCAAGTTGAAGGGGGTGGAGGAAAAAAACAAAAAGGAGAAAAATCATGTCAGTCATTTCAATGAAGTTGTTACTGGAAGCCGGCGTCCATTTCGGACATCAAACCAACAAGTGGAACCCCAAAATGAAGCCCTATATTTTCGGGGCCCGCAACAATATTTACATCATCGACTTGCAGCAGACCGTGGGGATGTTCCAGTCGGCCTATAATTTTGTGGTCGATACGATCGGCCAGGGCAAGGAAATTCTCTTTGTCGGAACCAAGAAACAATCGCAGGAAGCCATCCGTGAGGAAGCTTCACGCTGCGGGATGCCCTATGTCAATCAAAGATGGCTGGGCGGCATGTTGACAAATTTTGTGACGATCAAGAAAAGCATCGATCGTCTCAACAGCCTCAACAAGATATTCGCCGACGATTCGATCAAAGCCTATCCCAAAAAGGAAATCACCAAACTGCAGAAGGAAATGGACAAACTGGAAGATGTTCTGGGTGGGATCAAGAATATGAAATCCTACCCCGCAGCCGTTTTCATCGTGGATCCCAATCGTGAACACATTACCGTTCAGGAAGCCAAGAAGCTCAAAATTCCGCTGGTGGCCATCGTTGACACCAACTGTGATCCGTCCGATATCGACTATGTCATTCCGGGCAATGACGACGCAATTCGCGCCATCAAACTTTTTGCCTCCAAATTTGCCGATGCGGTGATCGAAGGCAAGAAAAGATTCGAGGAAAAGCTGGTCGCCGAATCCAACAAGGAATCGGGAGCGGGAGCAGCGAAAGATGCTGAAGCGGATATTCCGGAAAGCGTCGAAATGGAAGGCGCCGCGGAAACAAAATAAACACAACGTGTCTTTCGGGATGCGGGTAATAGAATTGAGGAGGATACAAAATTGGAAATAACATCAGCAATGGTAAAAGAGTTGAGAACAAAAACCGGCGCGGGCATGATGGACTGCAAAGAAGCGCTTGCGGCGGTGGACGGAGATTTTGAAAAGGCGATTGACTTTTTGAGAAAGAAAGGTCTTTCGGCTGCCACCAAAAGATCATCCAAAGCGGCCAAAGACGGCACGGTCGCATCCTATATTCATATGGGCGGCAGAATCGGCGTGATGGTGGAAGTCAACTGCGAAACGGACTTTGTGGCCAAAACGGAAGATTTTCAGACGATGGCCAGAGACATCGCCATGCATGTGGCCGCCTCCAACCCGCTTTATGTCCGTCCGGAAGAAATTCCCGAAGCAGCCATGGAACGGGAAAAGGAAATTTATCGCAGCCAGCTTAAGGAAGAAAAGAAACCGGAAAAGATCTGGGACAAAATCATTGAGGGCAAGCTCAAGAAATACTATGAAGATGTCTGCCTGATCGAACAGAAGTTCGTGAAAAATCAGGATATCACCGTCGGGACACTGGTCAGCAACATGATTGCGAAAACCGGGGAAAATATCGTCATCCGCCGTTTTGCCCGTTTCCAGCTTGGTGAGGAAATCAAGCAATAATGAGCGAAAAGAAAAAAGCCGCGTATAAAAAAATTCTTTTAAAGCTCAGCGGGGAAGCGCTGATGGGAGGAAAATCCTCCGGTGTGGATCCGGATGTGGCCAATTATATTGCGGCGGAAATCAAATCCCTGTCCGATCTCAAAATTCAAATCGGGATTGTGATTGGCGGCGGCAATATTTTTCGCGGCATTGAAGCCAGCGCCAAGGGGATGGATCGGACCACGGCCGATAATATGGGCATGCTGGCGACGGTCATCAACAGCCTGGCGCTGCAAGGCGCTCTGGAGGCGCGCGGCATTCCCACGCGTGTGCAATCCGCCATTGAAATGAGAAAAATTGCCGAACCGTTCATTCATCGGCGCGCTATGCGACATCTGGAAAAAGGGCGGATTGTCATTTTTGCCGGCGGTACCGGAAATCCATTCTTTTCGACCGATACGGCCGCCTGTCTTCGCGCCATGGAAATTCAGGCGGACGTCATTATGAAAGCCACAAAAGTGGATGGCGTGTATGATGCCGATCCGGTTAAGTATCCAGAAGCCAAGATGTTTAAAAAGATAAGCTATATCGATGTCTTAACTAAAAATCTTAAAGTGATGGATTCAACGGCGATTACGCTTTGCCGCGATAATTCGCTGCCGATTGTCGTGTTTAACATGCAGAAAAAGGGAAACATCCGGGGCGTCATTTGTGGTAAAAAAATTGGAACTTACGTAGGAGAATGATGATGAAAGATCAGATTTTTTCAAAGTTCAAAGATGAAATGGAAAAGACAATATCGTCTCTGGAGAAATCATTCAGCAGAGTAAGAACCGGTCGAGCGTCTGTTGCGCTGCTGGATGGGATTAAGGTGGATTATTACGGAACACCAACCCCGATTGCCCAGGTGGCAACGCTGTCCGTTCCGGAGAGTCGCCTGATTGTGATCGCGCCCTGGGATGCGACGGCCATCGGTGCTATTGAAAAAGCGATTCAGAAGTCGGATTTAGGGTTAATGCCCTCGACGGACGGCAAAGTCATTCGCCTTTCGATTCCTCAGTTAACGGAAGAGAGACGGAAAGAACTTGTCAAAGTTGTAAAAAAAATGGCGGAAGAAGGCAAAGTCAAATTGCGCAATGAACGTCGCGACGCCAATGAAGCCCTGAAAGATTTAAAAAAGGACAACAAAATGTCCGAAGATGAACTTCATGATGCGCAAAATGAAGTACAGAAACTGACAGACCGCAATATCGAGAAAATGGATAAAATTCTTTCGGCAAAAGAAAAAGAAATCATGGAGATATAGAAAATATCTCAGGCAAAAGATTAAATGGGGAGTCGAAAGCTCCCCATTTGTTTTTGAGTGTCTGTTGAAAATAAGAGGCCGGCCTGTTGGTATGAAACATATTCCTGGAGTTTGACGCGTTGAAGATTGATTATCAAAAATTGCCCCGGCACATTGCCATCATTATGGATGGCAATGGACGATGGGCAAAACAGCATGCGATGGGTCGCATACGCGGACATCGCAAAGGCGCACAGGCTGTGAACACCACGGTAACGGCCTGTCGGGAAATAGGCATTTCCTATCTGACGCTTTTTGCCTTTTCGTCTGAAAACTGGGGACGGCCCGCCGAAGAAGTCCATGCGCTGATGTCACTACTGGAAGATTATCTCGATAAAGAAACTAAAAAGCTGCAAAAACAGGAAATTCGCCTCACCACGATTGGTGACACGAACCGCCTGACCGCACCGGTCAGAGAAAAGCTTCTGAATGTCATTGATTTGACCAAAAACAATAAAAAAATGACATTAAATCTGGCTCTGAGCTATGGAAGCCGCGATGAGATTCTTCTGGCCGTAAAAAAAATCGCCCGGGAAAGTAAAGAAGGTAAACTTTCCGATGGAGAAATTAACCAGGAAACGTTTTCCAAATATTTATTTACACGCGAAATGCCCGATCCCGATTTGTTGATTCGGACAAGCGGAGAATATCGGATCAGTAATTTTCTTTTATGGCAATGTGCATACGCCGAACTTTACTTTACGGATGTTCTCTGGCCTGATTTCGGGAAAGACGATCTGCTCAAGGCCATATCTGTTTATCAGCGCAGAGAACGCCGCTTCGGCTTGACCAGTGAACAGGTAACAGGTGAATCATTCAATTAAAGGCAGGCGATGGCAATAAAAAACTCCAATCTTCAACGATGGGTGACGGGAATAATCCTGGCCGTGATTGTGCTGGCCGTTATCATTTTGGGGCCTTTGGAACTTCTCACGGCGGTGATCGTTTTATTCATTGCCGGCGGCGTCTGGGAATACAACGGGATTGTTTTTGGGAAGGGATTTGTTAAAGAAAAAGTTGAAAGCATCATTTTTGCGATTCTCATTCCCATTGCCATCTATTTGGGCAATCATCATATTCTGACGGCGCTTATCGCGTTGATGGTTGTAGTTGTATTTATTGTTTTTTTGTGGAGAATTCGGGAAGAGACCTTCGATGTTAATTCGGTTGCCAAAGTCATTTTTGGAATCGTTTACATTTCGCTTTTGACATCTCATTTCATATTACTCAGAAAACTCGAGGGCGGCATTTACTGGATCATCCTGGTTCTGGTTATTGCGATTATTGGAGATACCGTCGCGCTTTACGTTGGAAAAACGTTGGGGAAAAGAAAACTGCTTGCGCTGGTCAGCCCCGGGAAAACAGTTGAAGGAACCATCGGTCTGATCGTCGGCGCCACGATAGCGGCAGGCCTTTACGGATATTTTCTGATGCCGGCAATATCGCTGATCCATTTTATCATTCTCGGCTTTACTGGCGGCATCATCGGGCAATTGGGTGATCTTTGCGAATCCGCTATCAAAAGAAATTACGGACGAAAAGACGCAAGTACCCTGTTGCCGGGTCACGGCGGATTAATGGACAGAATGGACAGCCTGATGTTTGTCGCGCCTTTCGTTTACTATTACCGGATCTTAGTGATTGGCTGATGAAGAAAATAACGATTTT
>CAZGDK010000121.1:6947-9518 GCA_964525155.1 uncultured Smithella sp.
GCCATTTCCGGCGCGGCCGGATTGATGCCGACCATGGCCGCAATCGACGCCGGAAAAGACATCGCGCTGGCCAACAAGGAGACACTGGTGGTTGCGGGCCCCCTTGTGACGAAAAAAGCAAAACAGAAAAATGTCCGGATTTTGCCTGTGGACAGCGAACACAGCGCCATTTTTCAGTGTCTGGCCGGACAGAAAAAGAATCTATTGAATCGTATCATTCTCACGGCTTCAGGCGGGCCTTTTTATTCTTTGTCAAAAAAAGAATTAAGGAATGTGACTCTGGAGCAGGCGCTCAAGCATCCGCGCTGGACCATGGGGCGGAAAATTACCATCGATTCCGCGTCGTTGATGAACAAGGGGCTGGAAGTTATTGAAGCCCGATGGCTGTTTGACCTGGACATCTCCCGCATTGATGTTTTAATTCACCCGCAAAGCATCGTGCATTCCCTGATCGAGCTTATCGACGGATCGACTCTGGCGCAGCTGGGTATAGCCGATATGCGCATCCCCATTGCCTATGCCTTGACATATCCTGACAGAATACAAAACGAACTGCCGAAACTTCATCTGGCCGATGTCGGCCGGCTGGATTTTCATCAACCGGACAGAAATAAGTTTCCCTGTCTGGAACTTGCCTTTGAGGCGGGACGTCTGGGGGGAACCATGCCGGCGGTTATGAACGCCGCCAATGAGGAGGCCGTGTCGGCATTTCTCGAAAAGAAGATCCGTTTTATTGATTTGCCAAAAGTCATAGAAAAGGTTATGAATCGACATAAAAACAGCCTCCCGTCTCTGGCTGGCATTGTCGTGGCGGATCAATGGGCCAGGGTTCAGACGGAAATGGTTATTAAAAAGCTGAGGAAAGGATGACAGTTTGGTTACCGTAATAGCATTTGTTGTTTTGCTTGGTGTTTTGATTTTCATTCATGAACTGGGACATTTTCTCGTAGCGCGCCTGGCCGGAGTGGGCGTTCTTAAATTCTCGCTGGGATTTGGTCCGAAAATTTTCGGGAAAAAAGTTGGAGAGACAGAGTATGTCCTTTCCTGGATTCCCCTGGGCGGATACGTTAAATTGCTGGGTGAATCGGGCACGGAAGAACTTCCTCCGGAAGACGAAAAAAGGTCTTTTTTCAAACAGCCGACATGGAAACGCCTTTTGATCGTTCTGGCCGGACCGGTTTTTAATTTTGTTCTGGCCATCGTTATTTTCATGATCGTGTATATGTATGGTATTCCGAATCTTACACCCGTCATCGGTACCATGTCGCCGGATTCCGCGGCCCAGGAGGCGGGAATCATAACGGGCGACAAAATTCTTTCCATCAACGGACAGACCATTTTGTACTGGGACGACATTAAACCCATGATTGCCGGATCAAAAGGCAACGAAGTTAAAGTGACGGTTCTGCGCGGAAATGAAGAAAAAGAATTTACCGTTAAGCCGAAATTGTCAAAAACCAAAAATCTTTTTGGTGAGGATGAGAACGCTTATCTCTTGGGGATAACGCCTGCCGGAAATGTGGTAACCGAGAGAAAAAATCCATTTAAGGCCGTCGCTTCTGCGTTTGAAAAAACATGGGAAATCAGCAAACTGACGCTCATTTCCGTTGTCAAAATGGTTCAAGGGGTCATATCGCCGCGTACGCTCGGAGGGCCGATTTTTATCGCGCAGGTCGCCGGCGATCAAGTCAAGGAAGGCATTATTCCCTATATTCTGTTTATGGCGATTCTTTCAATTAATCTGGGTGTCATCAATTTGTTTCCCATTCCCGTGCTGGATGGAGGGCACATATTCTTCTATTTGATTGAAATGGCGACCAGGCGCGAAATTCCTTTAAAAGTAAAAGAAATGTCTCAGCAAATCGGTTTTGTTGTTTTGCTCATGCTGATGCTGTTTGTAATCATGATCGATATTGAGCGGTTGAATATCAAGCCGATCAATGATGTTTTAAAAATTTTCAAGTAGTATGCTGATCTTAGCGTTCGATACATCCTCTAAAACAGCCTCGGTTGCCATTGCCGATGATAAGCGTGTTTTATACGATGTTGTGATGAACACGGGGCGGAATTCTTCCGAAGTGCTGCTTCCCGGCATCGAAGAAGCCTGCCTTGCCGCCGGTGTTAAAATATTCGATATAGATTTGTTTGCCTGCACGCTGGGACCCGGTTCTTTTACGGGACTGCGCATCGGCGTGAGCACGCTCAAAGGTTTCATGATGGCCACGGGAAAACCGGCGGTCGGTGTTTCATCGCTTGCGGCGCTGGCGCTCAATGCCGGCCCAACGGATCAAACGATTGGTTCGGTGATGGACGCGGGCCGGGGGCAGGTCTATCTGGCCTATTATCAACATAAAAGCATCGGCGCACTCAAAGAGATGGGTGCCGAAATGGCACTGTCGCCTCAAAAGATCGTCGATCAGAATCGATATGGTGATGTTGTTTATGTCGGCGACGGAGCTGTCAAATACCGGGATGATATTTTGTGTCAGGTCGGCAAATCCATCCGGATTGCCGATGAGGATCATCAATTTATCCATGCCTCGGCCGTGGCCATGCTGGCCCGGGAAAAAT
>CAZGDK010000122.1:0-9455 GCA_964525155.1 uncultured Smithella sp.
TTATATTTTGGCGTCCCCACGGGGAGTCGAACCCCGGTTACAGGCGTGAAAGGCCAATAAAGAGCGTATTCCACCTAATTTTACATGCTTTAAAGGCCGTTTAAAGTCGTTTTGAGGAATCAAAAGCCGTCTAAAAAGCCGTCTGATAGTAGATAAAATTATCATTGCCATTTACGGCACCTACCTAAAATTCTATCATTTAAAATACCGTATCATGTTTATTGGAGAGCCTTCATGTTTATTACTGAAATTATAATCAATTATCCCTTTTAACGTACATACGTGGTTTCCATTTTTACGTTGTTTTTAGCTGGGAAATTAGATAAGGAATAATCAGCTTCAACTGATAAACCATTGAAAGAATTTTGAAACAAAGAATCCGATGCGGCAATATTGCTTTGCTGTTGTGATTACATGTGTCTGATGTATTTAATAAATATACGATCTTTGTTATTGAAGGAATATAGAATTGACGGAAGCTAAGCAAAATGTAGAGATAAAGAAAGAGCCGCAATTCATTTCAGAGGCGGAAGGCCAGAAAATCGTCAAAGCGGCCAGCACTTGGGAAGGGACAAAATACGTTTTTGGCGGTACTACCAAAGACGGTGCTGATTGTTCAGGAACTACCTTGTCAATTTACAAACAAGCAGGCTTTCCATACGAGGGGAAATACAGACAAACATCGCAATTATCTCATAATCCCCACTTCAAACCGTCGCCGAATAATACTCCGCAAGCCGGTGATATCGGTTGGTGGAGTGGGCATGTTGTCATCTATTCCGGAAATAATCAAATATGGACAGCCACGCATACAGGAGGTCCTCCATACAAATTGGATTTATTGCGGACATGGGTGAAAAACAGAGGTCCAGTGAAATGGTATAGGTACTGTAGGTAAAATTATGAATATTAAATTAAATATTGTTTTGCTCTGCCTGTGCCTCTTCTTTATCTGTCCGGGCTTAAAGGCAGACGATCAAAGAAAAACGCAGCAGGCCAAAGAGGCTGTTGAAAAATATCTCCAAGCGGAATTTTCCGGTATAGAAGACATCCGTCTGGATATGGTCAAGTTCAGTAGGCAGCGAGCTTTGAAAGAGAAAAAACGGGACCCAAATTTTGAGGGATTTCGAATATGGTGGAGTGCTGATCCTCTCTATGTTGTAAATGCTTACCAAGTACAAGATACAGAAATTAAAAGTAACCGGGCGGAAGTGAAGGTTGTTTTTGAGCGTTTGGCTGTTGCAGCTGGAAACAGTTTTGAAAATAGACAGATCAAGCCGGACTACAAAAAGGCAGATATTGTTAAATACAATCTGCGGTTTGTTGACAATAAATGGTGGATTTATGATCCACCTCGACCTCGCGTATCTCTCAAAGCGATTATTGAATACTACCGCAAAGAAGTGGATTCTTTCCCGGCTGACTGGCTTGAACGAAAAGATATTTCAGAAGGACAGAAACAATCACAACGCAAATACATGGCTGACTTAAAGTTATTGGAAGGCCTGGTCGCAAAATAATATTTGCAAAGACTCATCCGCATCAGGAGGAACATAAATGAGTATTTTAGATAGCGGTTCAAAAGCACGGTTCCTGTTGGAAATCACTGGAGCGCCCGCTGTTGAAGTTCTTGACTTCGAGGCCAACGAATGGTTGTCGAAGCCTTTCTTAATTGATGTCAATCTGGCCAGTCCCTTCCAGATCACGTTTGAAAAAGCCATTTCCAAAGAATCTCTTTTGACCATTAAAGCCGACGGACCGGATCGATATTTTCACGGCATTATCCGAAAATTCGAGCATACCGGAAAAATCGGATCAAATGTACTCAACGAAAAATATCTTTACCACGCTCAGATCGTCCCGTTTACCAAACTGCTTTCCTTGGAACAGGATTGCCGAATTTTTCAGAACAAGCATGTTCAGGAGATTGTAGAAGACATCATTAAAGACAGCAAAATCCCTTCTGACCGTTATGAATTTCGTTTGAAGAACAAGGAACATAAACGGAGATATTGTGTTCAGTATCGTGAAACCGACCTGGATTTTATCAACCGCATCCTCCAGGAAGAAGGCATTTATTACTTCTTTGAACACAGCAAAGACAAACACGTCATGGTCTTTGCTGATGACCCCGTCTGTTATAAACCCATAGGCGGTAATGATACGGTTCCTTTCAAATCCGCCAGCGGTATGCTTGCGACAAAAGAAGTCATTACCGATATCGACTTTTCTCAACGACTCCGTCCCGGCACTTATACCCAAACCAGTTACAACTTTAAAAATCCTTCCCGGCCTCTGGAAACCAAAGAACAAAGTAAGAATGAAGACATCCAGAAATACGAGATTTACGACTATCCCGGACAATACGGCGAACAGAACCAGGGCAAGAAACTGACCAAAGCCAAAATGGAAGAACAAACTGCCACACTGGAACAGGCAAAAGGTACCGGCAATTGCCCCCGTTTCATTACCGGCCACACCTTTAAACTGGACGGCCATGATTTTAAAACCTTCAATAAAGAATATCTGTTGATTGAGGTCATTCACAACGGTCAGCAGCCGCAAACAATGGAAGAACAGTCTGGTTCAGGATCAGGAACAACTTACCATAACACTTTTAAAACTATTCCTTCCAGCGCCGCCTATCATCCGGATAAAACGATTGAAAAGCCGTACATCAAGGGAATTCAATCTGCCACCGTCGTTGGTCCAAAGGGGGAGGAAATTTATGTTGATGGACATGGTCGCGTAAAAGTTCAATTCCATTGGGATCGAAAAGGCAAAAATGATGATAATAGCTCTTGTTGGCTAAGATGTGGTCAGACTTGGGGCGGCGGCGGATGGGGCTCTGTGTTTATCCCCCGTGTAGGCGATGAAGTGCTGGTAAGCTACATGGAAGGCGACCCGGACTGGCCGATCATTACCGGCAGTGTCTATAACGGGGCCAACCCTCCGCTTTATGATTTGCCTGCCAACAAGACCCGAACTACAATTAAAACCAAAAGCTACCCGAATTCAAAAGGTTTTAATGAACTGCGGTTTGAAGATAAGGCGGGTAATGAAGAAGTTTACCTCCAGGGCGAAAAAGACTGGAACATTCTCATTAAAAACGACAAGGGCCAGAACGTCGGCCACGATGAAATGCTAAATGTCGGAAACAACCGCACCAAGACCGTTGGTGTGGATCAAAGCGAAACGATCGGCGTCAACAAAACTATTCAGGTCGGAGCGAATCACACCGAGTCTATTGGAGCCAACATGAACTTGACCGTCTCCGGTTTAAAGAATGAGTTTGTGACGCTGGCCTCAACCGAGAATATCGGCGCAATCAAAACCCTGACCGTCGGCGCAGGTTACGCCGTGTCGGTGATCGGCGGCATGAACACAGTCGTTGGGCTGGGACAGTTTGAAGAAGTCGGATTAACTAAAAAAGTTATGGTCGGCAAAACCTTCGATATAACGGCGGGCGATAGTTTCACGATCACCTGCGGCAAATCCAAAATTACCTTGGACAAAAGCGGCAAGGTCGTCATCAGCGGGACCGACTTTGAATTCAACGGGTCCGATCATATACAACTCAGCAGTGATAAGGTGGATATCAATTAATGGAATATCGAGATTTAACACCATTGGAAACGGCAACGTTTGACACTATCGACAAGGAAAAGAAAGAATATCATGTCATCGTCATGCGTGGAACGTTCGATATTCCGGAAAACGGATTACTTTCTCTTTCCGAAGAACAAAATCCGCTGGCGGCCACCGATGAATATTATGGTAAAACCAATCAATCCGGCATTCGGCAGGAAAGCGACTTTGCGCCCTATAAGCCCAAGACGGACATTATTTTAGACGCCACCGCGTATGCGCCAGGCGGAAAACCGGCAAAAGCCTTTGTCACGGACGTAAAAGTCACCAGACCTTCACAGCCCGACAAAATTATTTGTGAGAAGAAGCTGCTTATTGTCGGCCCAACCCATTGGACGCCGGATTTGCTGGGCGGCTGGACCATCGGCAAGCCCGAGGCCATGACCAGCATGCCCATCCGCTATGAACAAGCTTTTGGCGGCATGGTGACCGTCTACGACCCAAAAACAGAAAGAGACCAAACTGCCTTTTACGATCAGAATCCTATCGGTGTCGGTTACTGGCCAAAATGGACACACCATGAAGCCAGAAGGCGCAATCGTGTGCCCGCACCCAGAATTCTGCCGCCTGAAACACAGACCCTTGCCTTTGGCGAAGAAATGAGCCCACAAGGTTACGGCCCCATCTGCCGGACCTGGCAGCCGCGCTTGAAGCTGGCTGGGACGTATGATGAGGCATGGCAGGCGGGCCGCTGGCCGAATCTTCCGGAAGACTTTGACTTTGGCTACTGGAACTGCGCCCCTCCGGACTTGCAGGTTCCCTTTCTCAAAGGCGACGAGGAAATCTATTTGCAAAACCTCACTCCGGAAGGAAAGCTTAAGATTATCCTGCCCGGCCATGTGCCTTATGTCCTTGTGCGTTATGAAGAAGGCGAAATCAAGGAAGCAAAAGCCAATCTGGACACCGTCTTTATCGAACCGGAAAAAAGAAAGGTCCGTCTAGTCTGGCGCTCCACCATATTGACCGAGCCGGAAGTCCGGATATTGGAAGCCCGGATGATCCTACGGCAGGACAAGGAAGCCATGCTCAAGGGGGAAAACGGTGGCCAGTAAGGAAGGCGCTCGCAAGTCCGGGACATTCATGGCGGTCAATACGACACCCGATGTTTGCAAAACGCCGATGGGCAATACCGTTGTTCCGGTTCCATACGCCATCACCTCAAACTTAAACGACAGCATGTCCACCAGTTCCAACGTGAACTTCGGGGGCGATCCGGCGTTTATTCTGGGCAAAAGCAGCGTTACGAAAGTTACGGGAGACGAACCAGGGACGGCAGGCGGCGTTAAATCCGGAACAAACCGGGCATGCGTCAAGCCAACCGCAGGCAGCTCGACGGTCAGAGTCAACAAGAAACAAGTGATTCGTCACGGCGACCCCTGTGATATGAACAACGGGAACACTCAAGGAAAGATCATCTATCAGGGGGCAAGTTCACCCAAAGGAAGCAACAGCAAAGCCGATTCCAACCCGCCGGTAAAACCGGAAACACCAAACGAAGAAAAAGCCAAAGAAGAAAAGACAGGCCTCTGGAGCCGGATGTCCGACGGTGTGCATACCGCCCTGGATGTTGCGGGTTTCATTCCCGGCCTGGGGGCGATTCCGGACATACTCAACGCGGGCATCTATGCGGCGGAAGGCAACGCAGCAATGGCGGCGCTATCGGTGGTGGCGGCGGTTCCGGGTGTTGGGGATGGCGTGAAAGCCGGAAGCATGGCCTACAAAGGCGGAAAGCAGCTTCTCAAGCAGGCGGAAAAGAAAGCGGCAAAAGAAGCAACGGAACAAGCGGTCAAGAAAACCGAAAAAGAAATAGTTGAAGAGGGGGGCAAGAAGAAAGCCCAAAAGGAAGCCGCACAGGATGCAACCAAAGAATCCTCCGAAGCGGCGGCCAAAAAAGGAACCGCAGACAACGTCCATGTCAAAGGCAAGAAAAGCAACGAGACGGGCAAATGCGGCGAATGGCTGGCCAAGATGGACATGGCCAAGGAAGGTTATGATGAAGTTGTCGCCGTGCAGAACAAGTCCGGACACGGGGTGGATTTGATCGGACGCAAAAGCGACGGATCTGTGAAGGTTTGGGAGGTCAAGACCACCGAAACGGCAAATGCGCCGGGACTTAAGGGGGATCAGGCCAAGTGGGGTGGCGAAAAGTTTACTAACGACCGTCTCGGACGCGCCGCGAGTGGTAAAGGCAATTACGGGAAAGTGCCGGAGGCTAAACGGAATGCAATTAAAGTCCAGAAATGGCTTGAAAAAGCGAAAGACAAAGTCACATACGAAAAACGAGAAGTATTTGTCGATGACATTTCAAAAGGTTGCGGGAAGCATCCGAAGCGGCAGTCGAAATCAAAACCATGGATTGGCAAGAGCGGAAATATATAAATTTTGGAGATACTTAGTATGAAGATGAAAATAGACATGAAAAAAGAAGTTACGAAGCTGCAAAAGAAAGTCAGCAAGTGGACAAAAGAGTGGGTAGCGGATGAAACGAATATTGAGCTATTTAGAGATGAACCGCCCACAAGCCTAGGAGCATACATAGAGGGAAAAGAAGACAGCCCCAGTATTGTAGACGTAAAATCAATTCACCTCTGGCACTTTGTCCATTACATGAACGCCGTTTTAAATGAAGGCAAAGATGGGTTAGAGGATTTTGCTTTGGCCGCAAGGTATGCCCGGGCCGTGGTAATGTTTGAAGATGCATTTGTGAAAGCGGGATTCGGTGGGGCCATGCTGGAATACAATGCCGTTTTTTATTTATCCTTAAATATACTGTCTGGCTGGAAAATGGAAGCCAACACAATTGGGTATACCTTATATAATGGATTGGATACTCGTTTGCTCGATTTACGCCACAATGAACGCCATAGTGCTGGTGAGTTATGGCGCCATTTCTGGTTTATGATGCACTTAAACGGAGAAATAGCCTTGTTGAAAAGAAAGATAGATACCTCCCTGTACTCATACCCCGAGGATATGGAACCCTACACGTCTGTGCTTGCGGACTGGCAAACAAAGGATACGGCGAAAGTTCAGAAGTTTGTTTCGGCGATGGCCGATTTTCATATTCAGGAAACGAAAGCAACCGCCCACGATGAAATTGATGAATTTGACACGGAAGACCGAATGATTTTCCCATACGAAATATTGTCATATCTGCGAATCCGGGAATGGCAGGGCTTGCCCAATCCGGAAACCTTCGATCATCCGTTGATGAACCAGCCACTGGCAAAACTGCCCAATCCTGTTCCCTTGAAACAACCGGAAACCCCCTTGCTTGATAAGGTTATCGAAAGGTTCAAGAAAGAATATCCGGAGAGCTTCGCAAGTTGGAAGTGAAAACGGCAAAACGGAAACAAAGCGAATAAAACATATCATCACAAAAGCGGCTGAGAAGAACACCCCTCTGCCGTTTTTGTTCTTTGACAACTGAACAAACGACAGCATTGCCACCAGCGGCAACGTGAACTTCGGCGGCGATCCGGCGTTTATTCTGGGCAAAAGCAGCGTTACGAAAGTTACGGGAGACGAACCAGGGACGGCAGGCGGCGTTAAATCCGGAACAAACCGGGCATGCGTCAAGCCAACCGCAGGCAGCTCGACGGTCAGAGTCAACAAGAAACAAGTGATTCGTCACGGCGACCCCTGTGATATGAACAACGGGAACACTCAAGGAAAGATCATCTATCAGGGGGCAAGTTCACCCAAAGGAAGCAACAGCAAAGCCGATTCCAACCCGCCGGTAAAACCGGAAACACCAAACGAAGAAAAAGCCAAAGAAGAAAAGACAGGCCTCTGGAGCCGGATGTCCGACGGTGTGCATACCGCCCTGGATGTTGCGGGTTTCATTCCCGGCCTGGGGGCGATTCCGGACATACTCAACGCGGGCATCTATGCGGCGGAAGGCAACGCAGCAATGGCGGCGCTATCGGTGGTGGCGGCGGTTCCGGGTGTTGGGGATGGCGTGAAAGCCGGAAGCATGGCCTACAAAGGCGGAAAGCAGCTTCTCAAGCAGGCGGAAAAGAAAGCGGCAAAAGAAGCAACGGAACAAGCGGTCAAGAAAACCGAAAAAGAAATAGTTGAAGAGGGGGGCAAGAAGAAAGCCCAAAAGGAAGCCGCACAGGATGCAACCAAAGAATCCTCCGAAGCGGCGGCCAAAAAAGGAACCGCAGACAACGTCCATGTCAAAGGCAAGAAAAGCAACGAGACGGGCAAATGCGGCGAATGGCTGGCCAAGATGGACATGGCCAAGGAAGGTTATGATGAAGTTGTCGCCGTCCAGAACAAGTCGGGACACGGCGTGGATTTGATCGGACGCAACAGCCAAACAGGTGAAATGAAAGTCTGGGAAGTCAAAACAACGGAAACGGCAAGTGCGCCGGGGCTTAAGGGGGATCAAGCCAAAATGGGCGGAAAAGATTTCACAGACAATCGTCTCGGACGCGCCGCGAGTGGTAAAGGCAATTACGGGAAAGTGAAAGGTTTAGATAAAATTGCTGAAAAAGCTCAAGAGTGGCTCAAATCCGCAGAAAAACGTAAATCAAAAATTACCTACGAGAAGCGAGAAGTTTTTGTGGATGATATATCAAAGGGCTGCGGAAAACATCCACACAGAGAGTCCAAATCTAAGCCGTGGATTGGTAAAAGCGGGAATATATAATTTTGGAGATACTTGATATGAAGATGAAAACAGATATGAAAAAGGAAGTGGCAAAACTGCAAAAAAAGGTCAGTAAGTGGACAAAGGAATGGGTAGTGGAGGAAGACCGCATTGAAATGTTTAGGGATGATCCGCCATTAGTTTATAAAGCATATTTAGATGGTGAAGATAATTCGGAGTACTTGGGTATGCGTGCAGGTAAGCTCCACCTCTGGCACTTCGTCCAGTACATGAACGCCGTCTTGAATGAAGGGAAAGATGGCCTCGAAGATTTTGCCCTGGCCGCAAGGTATGCGCGGGCTGTGGTAATGTTTGAAGATGCATTTGCCAAGGCAGGACAAGGCGGGTCTGTCCTTCTTGATGATAGCATGTTTTATCTATCCCTCAATATTCTGTCTGGTTGGAAAATGGAAGCCAACACAATTGGGTATGCCCTGTATAATGGGTTGGATACATCTTTGCTTGATCTTCGTCATACAGATCGGCACAGTAAAGGGGAACTTTATCGCCATTTCTGGTTCATGATGCACTTAAATGGAGAAATAGCCTTTTTGAAAAGAAAGATAGACACATCCTTGTATTCTTATCCAGAGGATATGAGCCCTTACGCGGAAATTTTGGCGGACTGGCAAACAAAGGACACGGCAAAGGTTCAGAAGTGTGTTTCGGCAATGGCCGATTTTCATATTCAGGAGACGAAAGCAACAGCCCATGATGAAATCGATGAATTTGACACGGAAGACAGAATGATCTTTCCATACGAAATATTGTCATACCTGCGCATCCGGGAATGGCAGGGCTTGCCCAATCCCGAGACCTTCGAGCATCCGTTAATGAACCAGCCACTGGCAAAACTGCCAAATCCTGTTCCCTTGAAACAACCGGAAACTCCCTTGCTGGATAAGGTTATCGAAAGGTTCAAGAAAGAATATCCGGAGAGCTTCGCAAGTTGGAAGTGAAAACGGCAAAACGGAAACAAAGCGAATAAAACATATCATCACAAAAGCGGCTGAGAAGAACACCCCTCTGCCGTTTTTGTTCTTTGACAACTGAACAAACGACAGCATTGCCACCAGCGGCAACGTGAACTTCGGCGGCGATCCGGCGTTTATTCTGGGCAAAAGCAGCGTTACGAAAGTTACGGGAGACG
>CAZGDK010000123.1:0-9455 GCA_964525155.1 uncultured Smithella sp.
TGAAATATTTTTGATGGTGATGTTTGCTTCGTCCATCTCAAAATCCAGTTGACCGCGAAAAAAATAATTTAATACCTCCGCGGAATAGCCGATGGCGCGGGGGATGAGAAACTGGGCATAGTCGGCATAAACGTTATCATCCAATCTTAAACCACGGAATGCTTCGCTGGAAGGCAAGTTGTCGTAATATATTTTGCCTCTTACAAAATGTTCAATATTTAATCCCGATTCCGTTTTTTTGTGATAGATCGCCAGTTTTCCCGAACCCATATCTTGTTCATAGGCCTGAATGCCGCTCCAATCCGGATAAATAAAATTTTTAAAAATCGTATCTGAACTTAAAAAATTGGCATTGGTAAATTCCGAAAGACCGATATTTGAGTACAGCGTAATTCCGGGATCTGTTTTATCTGTATATTGATCAGAATCAAAAAGTTGAGGAATCAAAAAGAAATCTTTATTGAAAGGCGTATAACCGCTATAAGCAGTATACTTTGAAACTTCTGATAGTTCCTTAATGGCTTTCTTGGCCCATATTTCATAGCCGTCATTCCAGAAAGGCGGCGGGTGACTGTCATTGCGTGTATGTGCCGGAACGGACATATCCTCCACCAGGTGCATAAGCTGTCCGACGCCCTGAAATGTCCTTGCCAACCATTCGTTACGGGCGCTCTTGTCTTTGTCCGTCAGGGCTCGCTCATAATAATACCGAACATCATTCCAGGAAGAAAAGGGCGACAGATTCTGTTGCGTAGCGGGAAGTGTCGCCCAGAGCATGGCGGAGGACGAAGTTCCAAAAAGACCTTCGTTCGTAAGCGGGTTATGAAAATGATTAAAACAACGAATACCCGAATCTTCTTGCTCGCCGCCTTCGGCAATCCATTCCTTTACCATTTTGGAATTAAGAGAAGTCTTAACACCTGCAGTCAATCCAAGATAATCTTTCAAGTAACTGTCGATATGCTTACCATAGGCACTAAGTTCTTCATCTGAGACATATGAATTGATGGCCTTATGTGTTATCGGATGTAAAGAAAGACCCTCCACCACTGATCCGATAATTAAGATTGGTATGGCAACAGATATAATATATTTTTTCATACAGCATGCTTTCATTTGAGTTCTCCCTCATAGCCACGAATTTTTCTGTCTTCATTTAAAGCCTTAAATAGAAGAGGCAATCTATTGGAACGATAATCAGTTGGTATTGAAGGATCTCTTTGACCTTTCTTCAACGCCACAATCCCCACAGGACCTTTCCATTTAACATAACTGCCTTGCTCAAAGGTGCCTCCTTCAAGTTCTATTGTTTCGCCCGCCTTGCCCGAAGAAAAGTATTTTTCGACTAAAATTGGGCTTACGTTTTCCGGGCCGTAACCGGCCATATAACCCGGTTTGTAAAATATGAAATTCGTCAAATTTGCCTCTGAAATGATGTGAAATGATGCATAGGCTGGAAAATAGAACTCGCCTTTTTTGTCAGTGAGACATTCTCTGGCATGAAAGACATAATAATTCGGGCCTCCCGGTCCGCCAATCAGCATATCAGCGGAATAATAAACTACCGCCACCACCTCTTCAATCGGCTCTTTCGTTTCCGCATCAATGATCCGTCCCCGAAATTCCGGTTTGCTGGATATCGGCCAGCCGGCCTGAGCGGTCTGCGTTAACGAAAAAATTAATACAAAAGATACGACCACTGAAAAATTGAATCTGATCATTGTTACCTCCTGGCGGAATATTATTTTGCGGTTATTATCCCCATTTTTTATGAATTGACCATTATTGTTTAAAATTCATCTATAAACCAGAGCCCTGATGCGTCTTTCTTAAAATCAATTTGATAGACATAAGTTTTTCCATTTTTTAGCGCAGCCAACTCATACTTGGCTATGGAGTCTTCCATAGAGATTAGCGTAAAACTCAGATAAGAAGCCGTAATTGAAACCCATTGGTCTTTCAGCAAGTTAAAGACTATTTCGTAATTAGCCCGTCTGGAAGGCATGACAAGGATCAATGCCGAAGCGGTATCTCCACGCTGTAACGCATCGGTCAGACTGGTCCACTTTGCCCTGAACATTGCATCCGTCTGCGCCAGAGGCAGAACATTGATGGCAACCGTATCCGAATACGTACTTCCGTCCGGGCCGGTAACCTGCGCGGTGAAATTATAGATGCCTTCCGTGGTGATCTTGTATTTATATTCTTCCGTATCGTCCGTGATGTCCTGTTCCACCGTACCGGAGCCGGTGAAGGTGATGGTTGGATTGCTGATGCTGAATGTGCCGTTGATTCTCAGGCTGACTTCCATCGGCGCAACACCTGATTCCGGATACACAGAAAGCTTGATAAAGTTAGTGGGGATTTCCGCATTTACTGTAATGGACTTTGACGCTGTTGCTCCTTTTATATCCGTGGCGGTGACTGTGATGGTGTTTTGTCCCGCGTTTAGTGGCACGCTGTTAACGGTAAACTGATTGTTGTACAGGGCGGCGGCCAGGCCGTTGACGGTGATTCCTGTTTCCACATTGGCTGCGTTGGAAACGGAGCCTGTCACCGTCACACTGTTGCCACCAATATTTGCGCCGTCGGCAGGCGATGCAATGGTTATCCCGATCTTTCCGGGTGTTTTAAAGGTGTTGTCCGACGAAAAAACGGTGACGCCATTGCTTGATGTTGCCGCGATGCGAAAATGATAGGTAGTGGAAGGGGTTAAATTAGTAAGCAAGACGGTATGTTCCGTCTGTTCAGCTACATCGGCGGCTATGTTTCCATAAGCGGTTGTTGAAGCATATTGAACAGTACCTTGTGTCGGCTGATCCGTTGACCAACTGATTTTGGCGGATTCCGCTTTAATCTCAGAGACATTGATGCTGCTGATTGTCGGGTCGGCGGGCGTCAGCGGCACATTCATCGTGGCGGTGTCTCCGGCATTGACCGATCCTGCAAAAGAAGAGGGCAAATACCAGGGTTTGATCACCGTGCCGGTGAAAGGGCCCGGTGCAATTTCAGCGGTATAGGTCCCGCTGATGATGGTTGCAATGGTTTGCGTGTTTCCCGCTGCGTCGGTTATGGTGACAAGGGCCAGAGGCAGCAACAACCCTGTTGCCGCGTTTGTCACCGTGCCGGTTATTTTGCCTTTAACAGGCAGAACAATATCCACCAGAATGCTGTGGCAGGCGGTGCGTCCATATTTATCGGTGGCTGTGGCGGCAAGGGTGTTTTGCCCCGCCTTTAAGGTCAAGGTTGCCGAAAAGGCATTCCCGCTTACGGAGGCGGCAGTGCCGTTGACCGTTACTTTCGTGCTGTTTTCCACAGTTCCGGAAACATTGACGGTCTCCGAAGAGAGTTGAGCATTATCGAGCGGCGAGGTGATGGCTATTTTGGGAAGGGTCGGAGATAGCGGCAGTGGGATAATGGTCAAGCCATCGGTCTCGTCGTCAGCCACAACGGCAATGTTCCGGAGGCTGTTGACGGCCACGCTTTGCGGATGGCGGGGCAATAAGTAAGTATTCAGTGTTGCATAGGCATTAAGGTCTAATAGCAGAAGTTTCCTGTCCAGATCGCATAAAACCACGGCGCGGTTGTCGATGGTGTTCCAGGCCACATCCAGGGGATACCTGTTGACCGGGGAAATAATGCTTCGCCGGGTTAAAAGATCGATCTTCGTGAGCGTTTGATCGAGGTAATTGGTGATGAGAACGGTTTGTTCTTCGGGATTGACATCAATGGCTTTTGGAAACTTCTCCAGCGTTATGGTGTCGCTCAATCGATAGGTGATCATGTCGAAAATTTCAGGCTCTTCGCCAGAGGGTTGAGAACATATGCCCCATGCTGCGAAGGATTGACGGCAACATCGGCCATGCCCAGTCCGGCAAGGGTTTTGGCGACGACTTTCTTTTGAACTAGATCGACGAAATAGACATGCAGATCGATCATGCTGGTGACAACCGCCGTGTGTGTTTGTGAATCGACGGCAACGTGGCCCGTATAATTACCGATGTAGATATCCGCCGTTATTTGATTTTTATTCAAATCAATTAATGAAACCGAGCGTTCTCCCTGATACGTAATCACGGCTGTATTCAGTTCGGTATCAATCGCAACGCCTTTGGGCAATCGTCCAACGGGCAGTTGCGCAATGATGCTTCCGAAGTTGAGGTCCACAATGGATACGGTATTGGTGAACCAGTGGGTGACAACCGCACGGTTGGTGACGGTGTTTATGGCGAGCATGCGCGGATTGTTTTGAAGGGATATCTGGGTGGACTCTTCGGTGGAGTAACTTTGAGCTGTAAAAAGAATTATTCCTGAAAAGGCCAGGAAAATGGAAAGAACTGTTGAAATCTTCTTAACCAGCGCAACCACGCGAAACAGCATAGAACACCTCCCGTATTTTCTGCTACATCATCTTACCCCGACCTGTCTGCATTGGATGCAACCAGGCCTCATATTTTGAATCCCGTGAAACTTTAGAAACTAATGGTCAAGAGAATAATGGTTATCCGCACCCTTACCGCCCGTTGCGGAAAGCGGCGGGGTTTTCTTTTTTCAGCCAGGGTTTGATATTGATGTTTTCGCCCCAGATGATTTTCATGTCGGGAGGCGATGCGCCCCACCAGTTGTTGCGGGCGTCGATGTAAATGGATGAAACGCTCTGGATGGCCCAGGCGTTGTCGATAAAGTTATTCTGGAATATTTTGGGATTCGCCCGGCCAAAGCAGACGATGGCCCCTTCGCCGGCGTTGTGCGCAAACGTGTTATGGGAAATGACGGGCGTCGCTTCCTTGCGGCAGTAGATGCCGCTTTGCGAGGAATGCGCAATGTAGCTGTGCGATATTTCCGGCGAGCCGGCAAAAATATCAAAAGCGGTGGCGGCGTATTTCACGATGCAATAGGCAAACGCGCTGTTGACCCGCGTGGGTTCGGCAAACTGCACGGCGCTTGCGTAAAAACCCGGCACGGGCGAGGCGGTTGCGGCTGTAAACGTGATCGGCCTGTCTTTGGTTCCCCGTGCGACAATGGCGCCATTTTGCGTCACAAACGTTGTTTTCTGCTCAAATTCCACCACAACCCCCGGCTCGATGTGCAGCGTCGCGCCGCCGTCAATGACCACATCCCGGGTAACCCGGTAAGGGCTGTTGGATAAAATGAGATAGGAATCCGCCTTGATGGTTCCCCCCAGATTTTTATCGAGAACCGGCACGGCGATTTCCTTTCCCTGGGGCCAGGGCGCATCCAGGATAGAACGCACATCGACTTTTCCCGAAATGCCGTCGAGAACGTCCGACGCCTTGGCGCTGCCCCACCAGTTATTCTGGGCTTTGGCGACGCCGTTGGCCGCGCTGACCATGTTAAAGGGTGAATTGTCGATCAGATTATTATGACGGATCATCGCTTGCGCGCCGCGCAAATCGATGCCGCTTGCGCGGTTGCGCGCGATGGTGTTTTGAATAACTTCCGGCGCGGCGGATTGAATCGCCAGGCCCGCACCCGTGTTGTCGTAAATTGAATTTTCAATAATCCGGGACGACGCTCCGTCGCTTACCTTTATCGCGGTCCCCCTGTTTTTATAAATGGCGTTTTTGACGATCAGCGGTTTGGAAAACGAGCCGGATATTTTGATCGCATCCGTATTTTGCGTGAACTCCGATTTTTCAATAACCGGCGAAGACGCCTGGCAATGAACTCCCGTACGAGCGTTTCGCACGCGGACAAATGTCATTTTATTTTCCCGGTCCTTGACGCCGGAAAAGGTAATACCTGCCCAGATTTTGCCGTCTTGGGCCGCGTCAAAGCTGATGATGTGATCGTTGTCTCCTTCGGCGGAAAGCCTCCCTTCAATGATCAGACCGCCGCCTTTGGATTTAATTTCCGTTCCCGATTCGATTCTCAAAAGCGCCTTGTCTTTTACCGTCACATCCGCTTCCAGAATATAGGGACTCGCGCCGGCATACCAGATTGTATCCGCCTCGATGACGCCGGATACCGGTGTCGGACCCGGAGCAACCGGCATGCCCTGGGTTTGAACCATCAGGCTTTCATTGCCGGCAAAATCGACGGCCGTCACTCGGTAATAGTACGTCTGATCGTTGACCAGTTTGTTGTCGGCATCAACGTATCTGTTGAATTCCGTTTTGCCGATCAGCGCATAGCCGGATAGCGGCGTCTCCGACCGGTACACATGATAGGCGGCCAGATCCGCGGCTGCCGCCTTGTCCCATTGCAGGCCGACGAGTTTGTTTCGCCCGGTGCTTTTCACGGGCCCCGGTTTGTCGGGCGCGGACGTATCCAGCGTGACAAAACTTAGGGCATCGACCCACTGGCCGATATTGCCTGCGTCATCCTTCAGATAACCGGTCACAACGGCTTTTTCGACATTGTCGCCCGGCAGCACTTTATAGACGCCGTAATATCCGCCCGGTTCAACCTCCTGCATGTCGATTCTTGTTTTAAAATTTCCCAGATCAAAATACGCCCGCATCTTCGGCGTGCCCTGAATCACCACTTTGATTTCATCGCCGGCTTTCCTCGGCATTCCTTTGGTGTCCTGCGTTAAAAGCGTAATAACGGGCGGACGCATGGCCTCGGCAAGCGAGGGCGTCGGGATGGTTTTGACCATGTCGCGAAACAGATCATCGTTGGCGCGCAGAAGCTGAACATCGCGCACATTGAGCGCCGTCACCACCACCGCCGCGACAATACCCACGGGATTGGTGGATATGCCGCCTTCGTGCTTGCGCACGGTGTTCTTGCCGCTCCACAGGAAATTGCCGTTCTGGGTGTCGTACATTTTGACCTCCGCGCCGACAGCCACCTGCGAATACAAAACGGCAAAAAATTTATCAAAATTGGAAATTTCACCGAAAACAACAGCATCCACGCCCAGAATTTTCCCCAGCTCCTGGGGCGTCTTTTTGCTGATGACGTCGGGGTCGGAAAGACCCGCCCGGCCCAGAAGATCATCTATCCTGTGCAGCTCCATATCCTGAAACGGCAAGGAACTGAAATGATTGTAAAAACCGCGCCGCAACACGTCCACGGCTTCTTTCTTTTCGGACAGATTGGTAAAAGGCAGAACGGCCACCGTTTTAGGCATATGATCCTTCATATACGGATCAACTTTATAATCGCCTTCATACAAAGACCGGATTTCCGGAGTGATGATGGTGGATTCGGTGGCAATAAAGCAGCTCTGCACGCAAAGAAGCGCAGGGAGAATCAAGATGATCAGCAGATGCTTCTCTTTTTTGTTCATGTTTCATCCTCCCTGTCTGCGAGGGCGCTATTTTAGCACAACCGGCACGGTGAAATTAACCATTATTTTTGAGCGCAGCCTCAGCAACTGAAGCAGGTTCGACTTGTCAACTGCTTGTAATAATCGGAAAAAGCCAGCTGCCAGGGCTGCATGGTCTTCCCGGTGACCGTGACAAATTTCTGGCCGCTCAAGACACTGTAGGCCGGGCGTTTAGCCGCCCGCTGCAGATCCGTGGTTTTGATGGGCAGCAGTTCGACCTGATCCAGGCGCGCTTCCTGAAGAATTTTACGGGCAAAATCAAACCAGGTGCAATTCCCCCGGTTGGTGACATGGAAAATGCCGCGGGCGTTTTTATCCACCAGAAGCTCCGTGGCCGCAGCCAGATCCCGCGTGCAGGTAGGCGAGCCGGTCTGGTCGTCCACCACCGTGAGTTTGCCGGTGGATTTTGCGCGGTCTAAAATTGCCTGCACGAAATTTTTGCCTTTTGCGCCGTAAAGCCAGGCGGTGCGGATAATGATGAAGTTTTCCGTGATATGCCGCAGATGATGCTCGCCTGCCAGTTTGGACGCGCCATAGGTGTTAATGGGGTTGCAGGGGTCGTCTTCCGTGTAAGGACGGCTGCCGCTTCCGTCAAAAACATAGTCGGTGCTGTAATGGATGACCGGAATATCTTTCCCCTTGCAGGCTTCGGCGATATTTTTCACCCCTTCGGCATTGACCGCAAAGCAGGTTTCCTTGTCCGTTTCACAACCGTCGACATTGGTGTAGGCGGCGGCGTTGATGACCAGCTGCGGACCGACATCAGCCACGGCGCTTCGGCAATCGGATGCGCGCGTGATGTTGATTTCGTCGATATCCATGCCGACGACCTCATGGCGATACCTGAACTGCGCCATCAAATCGCTTCCCAGCATGCCTTTATGCCCCAGTAATAAAACTTTCATCTAGTAATGAACCTCCTTTAAGAAAAGGCCGCAGGCGGGCGCCGCCTGGCCTGCCTTTGTCCGGTCACGCGATGCGATAATCTCCAAAACATCCCTGGGATCAAGCTTGCCCCGTCCCACATCCGTCAGCGTTCCGACAATATTGCGCACCATATGCCGCAAAAACCCGCCGGATTCAACCGTAAATTCCATGAGGCCGTCGGCGCGGGTTTCAATATCTATTCTGATCAGCGTCCGGACACGGTCTTTAATATCGCATCCGGTCGCGCAAAAGGCGGAAAAATCATGTTCGCCCAGCAGATGAGACGCGGCCTCGCGCATACGCGCCACATCGAGCGGAAATCTGACAAACCAGTAATACTGTCGTCCCAGAACGGGCCGCAGGCGCTGATTGCGCAGGCGATAGACGTACACTTTCCCTTTTGCGTCCTTGAGCGCATTGAAATCCGGCGGCGCTTCCTGCAAATCTTTCACCACAATATCATCCGGCAAGACGCTGTTGACGCCGAGAAATATTTTATTGACCGGCATGGGACTTTCCGCCCGGAAACTGGCCACCTGATGGAGCGCGTGCACGCCTGCATCCGTGCGCCCGGAGGCAATGATGGAGACTTTTTCGTGGATGATGCGTTCGACGGATTCTTCCAGGACCTGCTGAATGGACAAGCCGTTTAACTGTCTTTGCCAGCCGCAGTAGGCCGCGCCGTCATATTCAAGGACCATTTTGAAGTTGCGCATGTTTACAAATCAGACTTGCCTGTTTTTTCTAAAAAGGTTAAACGCAAAAAACATTCCCGGCCACTCTGGGCGGCCGCGATAGTAGCCCACGCCGGATAACGGGTCAAGATAAAAACAAAAACAGACATATATAAAGGAGATTCTTATGAGCGAGGATGTAAAACAGGCGACAACGCAAGGCAAAATCCAAAACTTCGAATCCAGAGTTCAGACGCTGACCCAGATGGGCGGCGCGAAGGCTGTTGCAAAGCAGCACGACGGCGGCAAGCTCACCGCACGCGAACGGCTGGATGTTTTATTTGATCCGGGAACGTTCCAGGAAGTGCAGCTTTTCGTTTCGCACCGTTCCAATCTGTTCGGGATGGACAAAAAAGAAATTCCCGCCGACGGCGTCATCACCGGTTTCGGCAAAGTGAACGGCCGCACGGTTTTTGCCGCCTCTCAGGACTTCACAAGCTCCGGCGGCACGCTGGGCGAAATGCACGCCAAGAAAATCTGGAAGGTCATGGATATGG
>CAZGDK010000124.1:0-6199 GCA_964525155.1 uncultured Smithella sp.
CCCGGATCAAAAAACATTTTTATGGCATCGGCCTGGGGCATCGTCACGGCCGTTTTGCCGGAAGTAAATGATCATGCTATTAACTATTCCGGTATGATTGTGGCGTTTATTTTCACGTTATCGCTGGTTTTTGTCCGCTCGTCTTTGTCGGACATCATGGAAATGCAAAGCGACAAGCTTCTGGGGCATGAAACCATCCCCGTTGTTTTCGGCAAGGAAAAGACGCAGACGCTGCTTAAATTCATCTTGTTGATATTATTGTTTATTTTACTGGCGGCAGGGTTTGCGGCCCTGGTCTCGCCTGTAAGTTTCTTACTGATTTTGTGTTTATTATATCTGTGGATTTGTTTCCGACTTTGTGATAGAAGGGCGGGGCTTTCGGGGGCGGCAATTGAAGGGCTTCTGGAAACAAGCTATATCATTGCTGGTTTTGCTGTTTTCTGTCGGTTTGTTCTTCAGGTATACTTTTGAAAAGCAAAAGAAAGGAACAGAGTGTATGGTGAAAAGACGTATTGCCGGATGGATGCTGATGATCGCCGTCCTTAGCCTTGCGGCCTGTGGCGGGCTGCGTTTTTCTCATCTCGACCCGGCCGCGAAGGATTTTCATCCCAAGCGCATTGCCGTCTTCCCGATGGATGTCGGCACGTATGAGGAAGCCCGGACGCACATGGAACAAATCGTCCCCGGCGTTCTGGCGGAAAAGAAATGGTTTTCGGAAATCACCGACACAGCGGCTCTGAACCGGCAGATCCTGGCCAACGAAGAATTGCGCAAGGCCATGACGGATTATCTGTCCAAACTTCAGACCCTCAACTACTCGGACGCCGCGCTCAGCAAAAAAATCGGCGAGTTGACCCGGTCGGACGCTTTTTTGCTGGTGGCGGTGGATTACTGGAATTATACCGTCGAAAAAGATAAAAAACTGGCCAAAGTCAGCATCGGCCTTAAATTAATAGATGCCGAAAGCGGAAAAACCATGTGGAAGGCCGGTCATCAACTATCGGAAAGCTACATGCTGTTCAAGCCGGAACTGTCGAAAGTCGCCCGCGACGTCGTTTCGGACATGACCGGAGAAATGCCGCACTGAAAGCGGGAACAAAAACACCATTTCAGGACAAGAAACGGAGCGCATTTATGAAAGAACAGGTGCAAAAAGCGATTGACAAGGTCAGGCCCGGCCTGCAGGCGGACGGTGGAGACGTGGAACTGGTTGATGTTTCTCCCGACGGCGTGGTCAAAGTCAAACTGACGGGCGCCTGCCACGGCTGCCCCATGGCGCAGATGACGCTGAAAATGGGCATTGAAAAAATCATCAAACAGCAGGTGCCGGCTGTCAAGGAAGTGATTTCCGTTTAAGGATCGACACCGTCTCGGGGAAGGGACAACATTTTTAATTTAAAGGAGAGACTAAAAAAAATGGCGTATGTGATAACTGACGAATGCATTGCCTGCGGCTCATGCGAGGATGAATGCCCGGTGGAAGCGATATCCGAAGGCGAAGACAAGTACGTAATTGATCCGAAACTTTGCACGGACTGCGGCGCATGCTGCGATCAATGCCCGGTGGAAGCCATCGTTCCCGGCGAAGAAAAATAGTTGCGTTTGAAAGATCGTTGAAAAGGGGAATATTCGCGCGTTTCGCGCGGATTTTTCCCCTGAGTTTTTTGTAAACGGACAAGCGGACGGATTCGTTCTGAAATTTCTTAAAACCCGACGCGGTTTCATAACCCCATACAGACCCTTGTTCACGGAGATTTCCGCCCATGAATCGATTGATTACGTTTGAAGGAGGAGAAGGCTCCGGTAAAACTACGCAGATTAAACTGCTGGGCGAGTGTCTTAGCGCGCAAAACATTCCGCATGTTCTGACGCTGGAGCCGGCCGGAACGGCCATCGGCCGGAAGATCGGCGACATTCTTTTTAACCGCAGCCATCAATCGATGTGCGCGGAGACGGAACTTTTGCTTTTTTTCGCGGCGCGCGCGCAGCATGTGCGCGAAGTCGTCGAGCCGGCGATGGCCCAGGGCAAGTGGGTGCTGTGCGACCGGTTTTCCGACGCGACGTTTGCCTATCAGGAAGCGGGGCGCGGCCTGGATAAAAATTTTATCACCACGGTCAACGACTACAGCGCCGGTGGACTCAAACCCGCGCTGACACTGCTTTTTGATCTGCCGGTGGAAACGGGACTGGCGCGCGCGGGGAAGCGCGACAGCCGGCTTGCTAACCCCGCCGCCGCCGACCGCTTTGAGCGGGAAAAAATCGATTTTCATAATCGGGTGCGGGAAAAATATCTGGAGCTTGCGCGGGAAAATCCCGACCGTTTCAGGATTATCGACGCGGCGCGGCCTGTCGAGGCCATTGCCGCAGACGCGCGCGCCCTTGTGCTGGATTTTATCAACGTCCGGCGTTAACGTTGCCGATGGTTGGACTGCGCTATGCCTTTTTCATCAATCTACGGTCATTCCCGACAAATCGCCATGCTGCAAAAAACGATGAGCCAGGGACGTTTGGGCCATGCGTATATTTTCAGCGGGCTTGCGGCCATCGGCAAAAAAACGCTGGCCGTCGCTTTCGCCGAAGCGCTCAACTGCGCGCGGACCGACGGCGTGGCGGACGCCTGCGGGACCTGCCCCTCGTGCCGGAAAATAATAAGCGGCAACCATCCGGACCTTCATCTGATCGCGACGCAATCACAGTTCATCCGCATTGACGCCATTCGCGCCCTTCAGGACCTGATGACGTTCAAGCCCCTGGAGGGGGGCAGGCGTGTTATTATTATTGACGACGCCGATAAAATGAATGAGCAGGCGGCCAACGCGCTTTTAAAAACGCTGGAAGAACCGTCGGCCGGCAATGTCCTTATGTTGATCACGGCGCGCCCCTATTCGCTGCCGGCCACTATTTTGTCGCGCTGCCGGCATTTACGCTTCAATCCTCTGCCTTGCGACACCGTGGCGCGGTTTTTAGCCGCCCAGCACGGCATGGATCCGGACCGGGCGCGGCTTCTGGCGGGGCTTTCCGGCGGCTCCATCGGCCTTGCGCTGGAGATGAACACCGAAGACATGATCGCCTTCCGCGCGGACCTGGCGCACAGGCTCGACGCCTTCGCCTGCGGCAATCCGCTTGCGCCGCTTGCGCTCGCCGCGTTTCTGGGGCAGGACAAAAAAGAAATCCGCCAGGGGCTTCAGATGCTCGCCTCCTATTTCCGCGACGCGCTGGTGTACAAGGAAACCGCGCAAAGCGAGATGGTGATCAACGCCGACCATCTGGCCGCCATCGCCGCTCTGGCCGCAAGACTCTCAGGCGACGAGCTTTTGCAAAACATCGCGCTCGTTGAAAAATCAGGCGCGTCGATTGAAATGAACGTGAACAAATCGTTGACATTGGAAGCAATGGCATTTAAGCTTCGCATTTAGAAAATGACCCGCAGGGATAAAAAACGTGTTAACCAACATTATTGGCGTTAAATTTAAAAAAGAAAGCCGCATCTACAACTTTGACGCGGGAGATTTCATCCTGCACAAAGACGATCCGGTTCTGGTGAATACGGACAACGGCGTGGCGATCGGATCGATCGTTACGGGCGTGACCCGTCTGGAGCCGTCGCAACTGCCGCCGAATCTGAAAAAAGTCCTCCGCAAGGCCACGCCGGAGGATTTGCGCATCCGCGATGAAATCGAACGTCTGGAAAACGACGCCCGGAAATTCTGCATGGAAAGAATCGCGGAAAAAAATCTGGTCATGAAGCTCATCACCGTCGAATGCCTTTTCGACCGCAGCAAAATGATTTTTTACTTCACCGCCGACAACCGCGTGGACTTTCGCGAACTGGTCAAGGACCTTGTCGCCAAATTCAAAACCCGCATTGAACTCAAGCAGATCGGCGCGCGCCAGGAAGCCCGGATCGTCAAGGGCCTGGCCGTGTGCGGCCGGACCGTGTGCTGCGCGGGTATTTTGCAAAATCTTGACCGTGTCACCGTCAAAATGGCCAAGGAGCAGAGCATGTCGCTCAATCCGGAAAAAATTTCGGGTTTGTGCGGCCGTCTGATGTGTTGCCTGTCGTTCGAGCACGAAGGCTACTCGGCGCAGAAAAAGTATGAAAAAGAAGCCCGGCTTCAGGTTATTCAGGAAGCGGGGGCTGAAGCTCAAGCTCAAGCTCAAACTCAGACTCCGCCGCAATCTCAGCCGCAACCCCGCAGGCAGGCGCAGCCCCAGCGTCAAGCGCCCCGGCCGCCAAAGCCTTCCCGGCAAAAGCCGCCCCGGCCCCCCCGGGAGCAGCAGAAAAAAACGTCCCCAAGCTAATCAAGGAGCACCCCCTTATCATGTCGAAACCATTTTATATTACGACACCCATTTATTACGTGAACGCCTCGCCGCATATCGGCCATGCCTACACCACCATCGTCGCCGACGTTCTGGCGCGATACGCCCGCATGGCGGGGCGCGAAACTTTTTTTGTGACGGGAACGGATGAGCACGGCGATAAAATCGCCGAGGCCGCCCGCAAAGCAGGCATCACCCCGAAGGAATACGCCGACGGCATCAGCGCCCAGTTTCGCAGTCTGTGGCCGAAGCTTTCCATCACCAACGATTATTTCATCCGCACCACGGACCCAAACCACATGGAAACCGTCCGCCACATCCTGCAGAAAGTCTACGATGCGGGAGATATTTATTTCGGTTCTTATGAAGGATACTACTGCGTGGGCTGCGAACGCTTTTACATGGAAAAGGAATTGGTTGACGGGAAGTGTCCCGATCATCAGACCGAACCCGAACACCGCAAGGAAAGCAACTATTTCTTCCGCATGAGCAAATATCAGGACTGGCTTATCAAACACATTCAGAACCATCCCGAATTCATCCGGCCCGAACGCTACCGCAACGAAGTGCTGGCATTTTTGCGCGAACCGCTGGAAGACCTCTGCATTTCACGCCCCAAAACCCGTCTGGAATGGGGCATCGAGCTGCCGTTTGACGACAAATATGTCACCTATGTGTGGTTTGACGCGCTCATCAACTACGTCACCGCCGTGGGATATCCGGACGGCCCGAACTTTCATAAATTCTGGAGCGAGGCCCAGCATCTCATCGCCAAGGATATTCTGAAACCGCACGGCATTTACTGGCCGACCATGCTCAAGGCTGCGGGCATCGAACCGTATCAGCATCTCAACGTGCACGGCTACTGGAATTCGGATGCCAGCAAAATGTCCAAGAGCCTGGGCAACGTCGTCCGGCCGCTGGATTTGAAAGACAAGTACGGACTCGACGCTTTTCGCTACTTCCTGTTGCGCGACATGGTCTTCGGCCTGGATTCCAACTTTTCGGAAGAGGCCTTTGTGCTCAGGCTCAACTCCCATCTGGCCAACGATCTGGGCAACCTGGTGAGCCGCGCCCTGACCATGGCGATCAAATACTGCGACGGAAAAATTCCCGCCGCGCCCGCTTCGTCCATTGAAGAAAAGCTTCCGGAGCTGGCGCGCGCCACCGTTTCCGAAGTGGAAAAATGTTTTGCCGAGATGACGCTGCACAAGGCGCTCATGGCCGTCTGGGAGCTCGTCGGCGCCGCCAACAAATACATCGTGGAAAACGAACCGTGGACGCTCGCCAAAGACCCAGGCAATCAGGAAAAACTTACCGCCATTATGTACCGTCTGCTGGAAGCGCTGCGCAATGTGGCCATTTTTATATCGCCTTTCATGCCGCAGGCAGCCGAAAAGATTTTGCGGCAAATCGGCCTTGATTCTGATCTTAAATACGACCTTGACGTGATCCGCAGGCAGGAACCCCTGCCCGCGGGCCGGGCGCTTAGCCGGGGTGAATCGCTTTTCCCGCGCGTCAGCGCCGAAAAGGAACCCGCGCCCGCCCCCCCAAAGGAAGCACTCGCCGATGTCAAACCACCTATCGACTATGACGATTTCGCCAAAGTGGATTTGCGCGTCGCCAAAATTCTGGAAGCCGCGCCTGTGCCCAAGGCCAACAAACTGCTGAAGTTGCGCATCGATCTGGGAGAAGAGCGCACCATTGTCGCCGGAATCGCCAAGGACTACAAACCCGAAGAATTGATCGGCAAATCCATCATTGTGGTGGCCAATCTCAAACCCGCCAAACTGATGGGCGTGGAATCGCACGGCATGCTTCTGGCCACTGACGGCGTCGACGGACTGACCTTGATCGGATTTGACAAGCCGCCCAA
>CAZGDK010000124.1:6299-9289 GCA_964525155.1 uncultured Smithella sp.
TTCAGAACCGCGGCGCGCTCCTCGGGCTTCACCTTGGCGCCTTTTTTAATCATCCTATCCAGCGTCGCTTCCCACTCGGCGGCGTTCTTTTTTGCGCTCTCCACCTTTTTAATCCCGTGGCAGGCGGCGCATGATTTTTGAACCACGGCTTTGCCGTCAACTTGTGCCCACGCCGCACCCGCCAAAAGAAAGCACACCGCCAACGAGCCTGTACATATCGTCCATACTTTTTTCATCGCCAAACCTCCTTTGATGATTATTGCGCTAAAAGTTTTTCCAGGGCCGGCTGATCAAAGCCTGGCACAACCTGGCCTTTGACAAAAAACAACGGCGTTCCCCGGATGCCGGCTTTTGCGCTTATTTGCTGATGATTGGTCATCATCGTCTCAACCGTTTTATCGCTGCACAAATTCATCTTGGCGCCTGCTGCAAGTTTTCCGCCCAGAACGTCTTCATAGGCTTTTTCCCGGTCTTTTTCGCACAGGATATGCTGGATTTTCTTTTTGGAATCATCGGAGAGCGGGTGGAAGAAGACATACATCGTCACATCTTTCTTGCGCGTCTGGAAAAAGTTGAACGACAGCTTGCAGTAATGGCAGTTCGGATCGATAAATTCCACCACCTTGGTTTTCCCGCTGCCGATTTTCAGCGCCTGGTCCAGCGGCAGATCGCCCATCTTAGCGGCCATTTTTTTCGACTGGCTTTCCTGGGTAAGATTTTTTTTGTCTTTGGAAATCATCGGCCCGACGAGAATCACATCACCCTCTGGAAGATAATAATAAATCTGCTGCCCGTTATACACCTCATAAACGCCGGGAACGGACGTCTTCTCAAATGTTTCATACGGATACTGGGAAAAACTTTTCTTGTACTGTTCTTCCGGCGAAGCCTTTTGGGCCCAGGAACAAGCCGGTAAAATTAAAACAACCACAACCATCAACAAAATAAATCTTTTCATAACGGGTCTCCTTTGATGAAATGGCGGAAGTGCACAAACACAATGTGCCGGATGGATCAGAGATTTTTTTTAAACTTCCTCATTTTTTTGTTGCTTTTTATCACAATTTTGTCACAGTAACAATTCGTTAATTAACACATTTCCGCTTCGGATCAACATCAATCCCTCATGGAGGAAGGAAGGAAAGATATGAGAACCATCCGTGAAATGAAAGAAATGGACAGAAAAAAAGAAATGTCGGCGCTCTTGGGGGCGCTTTTGGCGATGATCATCCTGGCGGCTCCCGTCATGGGCGCAGACTGGGTGGGATACAGCGGCGATGAAGAGGGCAACGCTTACTCCTTCAAAATAGAAAAAGTCAGCAGGGGCAAGGGCCGGCATCAGGTAACGGTCATCGATATGAAGACCTTTTCCACGCTGGGACGCAAAAAGCACATTCAGGACCTGGCGCAGTTCGGATTTTCAACCGCGGGATATGACAAACTGCACAACCTCAAGGTGCAGGTGGAAATCGATTGCCGGAAAAAAAGCAGCAGAGCGCTGACGCTTACCAAGTATGATACGGCCGGCAAAGCCCTGTATACCCAGGTTTATGAAAAACCCGAATGGACGTTTATGCAGCCCGGTTCCATCTGGGATGTGTTGCGCCTGCAAGTCTGCAATTAGCCGCTCAACGAAACATTCTACGGCGCGACGCGGGAAAAAAACATGAATGCGTTCCCTTTTTCATTTCTTTTTCCTGTTATCTTCATCGCCGTCCTCACAGGCGTGCTGGTGGTCTACAACCGCAAACAGGCCAAAGCGCGCCGATCCTTCGATGAACTGGCCCGGAAATATCAGGGCGCCGTCTCAACGAAATCCCTGATGGCGGGTTATGTCTTTGAAGGGCAGCAAGACGGCATGATGTTTTCCTGCCGATTTTCGGCCGGTTCTAAAAACAGTCCGCCGTCTCTGACCGTTACCGTTCGCGCGCCCTTCCCGGCCAGGCTTTCACTTCGGCGCAAAGCCTGGTATGACCGCTTTGCTTTGCGCATCGGGCTTACGGCGGAAATCCCAAGCGGCGATCCGGCCTTCGATCAGGCTTATTATCTCGACACGGATCGCGGCGATCTCCTGCAATCATATTTTTCACAAGATGACAAAAGGCGCGCCGTTGATGCACTGATGGGCCTGGGGTATCCGGTCCGCAAAATGGTCTTCGGTCCCAACGACATCGGGATTGTCCTGTCGCCTTTTTCCATCGACACCATTACCGCATTCCCCCTGGAACCCTGTCTGCGGGAATTGAGCAATCTTTCCGGATCGCCTGCCCCGACGGATTATACCGCATCGAATGCCTTCCGGGGCATTCCTCGCGGCCACCGCCCGCCCATCAACCGGGCCGGCCTGACGGGCCTTTATCTCTGCAACGGATTGCTGATTGCGGGGGGAATCTTCGCCCTGGCGTACGGAATGAGCATGCATGAGCCGGTCGGTCACGGTTTGATCGCAAGCGCCCTCTTTGCGTCCATCCCGGCGGCTCTGCTCTACCTGGCCGTCGTTTTTCACTGGATTCGGGGCCGCTCGTCTTCCCATCGCTATTTTCTGATCATCCTGCTTTTGTCGCTTGCCGGCTTTCCGCTCGGCATGGCCGGCGGCGCTCTGACCACCAACGGCCTTTGGGACCAGGGCGCGGAAACATCACATCGCGTTTTGGTAACCAACCGTTACTCTACACAGAACAAAAACAGCAAGACGTACCATCTGGCCTTTTCCTCATGGCAGCAACCCGGACAAACCGATGAAATTACCGTTCCGCTCACATTGTTTCGGGTGATTCGTCAGGGCGATGCGCTGATGATCCGGACAAAGCCGGGATACTGGAGGGAAGAATGGATCACCGGAATGGAACCTGCACCCGAAACGCTCAACCGTTCCGACGCCCCGGCCGTCTCTACTTTAAGCTTTAAAAGCCTCCAGTTCTACGAAGGCGGATCCTCCGCCGTTCAGGAAAAAACAAAAACCTATACGACTCAATTCGCCGGGGCGACAT
>CAZGDK010000125.1:0-9241 GCA_964525155.1 uncultured Smithella sp.
TGGGAACACCGGGCTGCGGCATGATTTTTATTGCACAAATTTGTCGCACACCCCGAATGGAAACAGGGATGGAAATTCATCCTGAAATGGATTAAAGTGCGGGTCTGGTTCGCCTTTATATTTCAATCCGAAGTCTGCCACGGATCGGCGGCGGTTTTCACTCTTTACAAGAAAAGAGGACAAACGTGAAAAACGCTCTTATTCGCATTTTGCAGGCGGCCGGCGTCATAATTTTTCTGTGCGTCGCCGCACGGGCCGATACCCCCCAGCCGCTGATTTTCGCCGGCGACGCGGATTATCCTCCTTTTGAATATCTGCAAGACGACCGGCCCGACGGCTTCTATACCGACGTGACTGCGGCGCTTAGCCGCGCCATGAACCGGCCCGTCACCATCAGGCTTATGGACTGGTCCCAAGCCCAGCAAATGGTTCTGGACGGCCGCGCCGACGCCCTCATCGGCATAACGATTTCAGACGATCGAAAAAAACTCTATGATTTCTGCGATACGGTTGTTCACACCGAGTTTTCACTTTTCTTCCGCAAAGGGACCGCGGGCATTCCCGGCCTGGACGCGCTGACCGGCAAAACCGTGGGCGTCACCTCGGGCGGGTATCCCCGGCAGGCGCTTGCCGCCCGCAAAACGATCACTCTGAAGCCTGTGGACAGTTATGCGGAAGGGTTTCTGCTGCTTTCAGAAGGCGTCATCGACGCCTTCGCCGGCGACAAGTGGGTCGGATCCTATTCTCTTCAGAAAAACCGTACGCCGGGCATTACCGTCGAGGAAGAGCCTTTTGCCGTCCTCGACAACACCTACGCCGTCAAAAAAGGAAACGCCGCCTTGCAAACCGACATCAACCGGGGGATTCAGCTGCTTCGCGATCAGGGCGAGATCGCGCGCATCCGAAATAAATGGATGCGCCAGAAGATGATCTACACCACCGAGGAACGCTTCCGGATGTGGCTTCTGAAAATCTCGCTCATCCCCCTTGCCGTCCTTTTGCTGTGTCTGGCCGTGTGGATTGTCGTGCTCAAAACACAGATTCATCGCCGCAGAAAAACGGAAAACGATCTCGCGCAAAGCGAAAGCCGCTACAAATCCATGGTTGAATCCATGACGGAGGGATTCGCACTTCATGAGATGATCTACGATGAAAAGGGCCTGCCCGTGGATTATACCTTTCTGGAGGCCAACCCCGCGTTTGAAACCTTGACGGGGCTTGCGCCCCGCGACATCATCGGAAAGACAGCAAAGCGCGTCATACCCGGAATTGAAGAGGCCTGGATCGAAACCTTCGCCGAGATCGTCCGGACGGGCCATGCCCAACACTTCGAGCTTAGCGCCCAGCCTCTGTCCAGAACGTATGAGGTCTTCGCCTACCGGACGGGGCCAAATCGCTTCGCCACGTGTTTCACGGATATTACCGACCGCAAAAAGGCGCAAGACGAACTCAAAATCAGCGAGCTTCGCTACCGGCAACTTTTCAAGCAGACGTCCAAATGCGTCGTCGTGTTCAAGCCCGCCCCCGACACCGGCGATTTTACCATCGTCGACATCAATGAGAAAGCCGAAGCTGCGGAAAACGTCAAACGCCAGGAGGTTCTGAATCGCTTCGCTCTCCAGGTGTTTCCCGAGATGAAGCAGCTGGGCGTGATGGACGTTCTCAAGCGCGTCTGCCGCACCGGCATCGCCGAGAACCACCCCATCTCCATCCGCCAGGACGGACGCACCACCGCCTGGTGCGACTACTATATTTACAAATTGCCCGGCGATGAAATCGTGGCCCTTTATGAGCACATCACCGAACGTAAAAAAATGGAGGAAGACCTGCGCCAGAGCGAGGAAAAATTCGCCAAGGCGTTTCGCAACGCGCCCGTTCTGTTTTCCATCATTGAAGCGGATACGGGCAGACACGTTGACATTAATGACGAAGCCGTCCGCGCCGTCGGCCTTAAGCGCGAGGACATTATCGGACGCACCGCCGTTGACATCGGATGGATGACAAAAGACGGCTATGAAAAGCTTATCTGCGATCTGCGGTCCAGGGGGCGACTCGTCAACCGGGAGACGGATTTTCACACCCGCGACGGGCGCGTCATCACGGGACTCGTCGGCGGAGAACGTATTGTGATTTCCGGATGCGAATACATGATTTTCATTGCGCTCGACATTACCGCGCGCAAAAAGGCCGAAGAGGCGCTGGCCGAAGCGGAAAACCGTCTTCAGCTCACGATTGAAAACGCCAATATCGGTGTTTGCTTCGTCGGCCTCGACGGCCGGCTCGTCCGGGTCAACCGTGAAATGGCGGCCATTTTAGGATACAGCCGCGACGAGCTTTTGGCCATGACGTCCAACGACATCACGCACCCCGACGACCGCGACATCAGCCCGTCCAACATCCGCCGGGCGCTGGCCGGCCAGGACATTAAAACGGTCTTCACCAAACGCTATCTGCGCAAAGACGGCCAGATCGCGCATTGCCGGGTGTCCAGTTCGCTGATCAAGGACGCAAGCGGGCGGCCGCTGTATTTCATCTCGCACGTTCAGGACGTAACCCAGCAGCGCCAGATGGAGGAGCGCCTCCGGCGGGCGGAAAAGATGGAGGCCCTCGGGCTCATGGCGGGCGGCGTCGCCCACGATTTGAACAATGTCATCGGCATTTCCGTGGGCTACTGCGAAATGCTGCAAGACGAACTGCCCGCAGACTCCGCGCTGCGGGAGCATGTGGACAGCATCATGCAGGCCACCGAACGGGCCTCCGCCATTGTGCAGGACATGCTGACGATGGCCCGCAGCAACGTGGCCGTCAACAAAGTTCTCAACCTCAATGACATCGTGGATGACTTTCTCAATTCGCCGGAACTGGCCTCGATACGGGCCGCTCATCCCAAAATCACGATCCAGTCGGACCTGTCGCCCCACCTGCTCAATATCAGCGGGTCGCCCCTGCATCTCATGAAGACGATCATGAATCTGATCACCAACGCCGCCGAAGCCATTCACGGCGGGGGCGTCATCCGCATCACGTCTTCGAACGTTCATCTGGATTGCCCCGTCAAGGGTTATGATGCCTTTACGGCGGGAGACTACGCCGTCCTTTGTGTCAGCGACACGGGCGAAGGCATTTCCGCTGAAAATCTCCCCCGGATCTTTGAACCGTTTTACACCAAAAAAGTCATGGGGCGCAGCGGAACGGGCCTGGGTCTGGCGGTAGTTTGGGGAACGGTCAAGGACCACCAGGGATATATCGACGTCGCAAGCGAACCTGGCCTGGGCGCCACGTTCAGCCTGTACTTTCCCGTCTGCCGCGAAGACATCTCCCAGGAGCCGGCTGCGATCGACCGGGCATCCTACATGGGAAAGGGCGAATACCTGCTGGTGGTGGACGACGTTCCCGAACAGCGTGAACTGGCCTGCCGGCTGCTTTCCAAACTCAACTACCTGACCGCGTCCGTGGCCGGTGGCGAAGAGGCCGTGGAATTTGTGAAAAAACAAAGTGTGGATCTGATTGTGCTGGACATGATCATGGACCCGGGCATCGACGGTCTGGACACCTACCGGCGCATTCTGGAAATCCGCCCCGGCCAGAAAGCCATCATCGTCAGCGGCTTTTCCCACACCGCAAGGGTCACAGAAACCCAGAAACTGGGCGCGGGCCCGTATGTCAAAAAACCATTTCTCATGGAAACCCTGGGCACAGCCATCCGCAAAGAGCTGGACAGGAAATAAGGATAAATAACCGGGCTTTATACCTGATAAAGCCCATGGATTTGCAGATAGCGGATGACGGCGTCGGGCGTCAGATATTGAACCGAGACGCCGGATTGAATGCCGGCCCGGATGGCCGAGGCGGAAATATCAAGAAATGTCGTGCGGCGAAAATAGACGGCGGTTCCCCCCGGGTGCACAAAACGATCGCCAGGCTCTTCATAGCGATAAGCGACGGCGACGGCGTCGGGCAAAACCCGCCTAAGCCCCCGGTTGTCGTAGCCCGGCCGGGTCATCACGACAAAATGACACAATGTCAGAAGCGTCTCCCAATCATACCAAGTGGTAATCAGATCAAAGGCGTCCTGCCCGGTGATAAAATAGAGTTCCGGCCCCGCCAGGGGCTGATCGAGAAAATGGCGGACGGTCTCAATGGAATAAGACTTTCCCGCCCGCCGGGATTCAATGTCTGAAAAGGAAAAAAGCGGATTGCCTTCAATGGCCAGGCGGACCATTTCCGCCCGATGCGCAAAGGGCGTGACGACGCGGTCGGTTTTATGCGGCGGTGCGGCGGCGGGAATAAAAATGACGCGCTCCAGGTTCAAAAGGCCCGCCAGTTCCTGGGCGGCGCGCAAGTGGCCGAAATGTATCGGGTCAAATGTCCCGCCGAAGAGCCCCCACTTCATCCGCGAACCTGGCCGTCGCCAAAGATGATGAATTTGGACGTGGTGAGCTCCTCAAGCCCCATTGGACCATACGCGTGCAGCTTGGTGGTGGAAATGCCGATTTCGGCGCCCAGGCCCAGCTCAAAGCCGTCGGAAAAGCGCGTGGAGGCGTTGACCAGCACGGTGGAGGAATTGACCTCGTTTAAAAAACGCTGAGAGTTTTGGTAATTTTTAGTAATGATCGCCTCGGTGTGCAGCGAGCCGTATTTTTCAATATGCGCCATCGCCTCGTCCATGGAGGAAACGACTTTCACGGCCAGAATCAAATCCAGATATTCGGCATACCAGTCATCATCCGTGGCGGCGTCGATATTTTTGACAACGGCCCGGGTCTTTTCGCAGCCGCGCAGCGTCACGCCGGCTTTTTGCATCTTTTCGGCTACTTTCGGCAGAAAGACATCCGCGATGCCTTCGTGCACGAGCATTGTTTCCATGGCATTGCAGACGCCGGGGCGCTGCGCCTTGGCGTTCACGCAGATATTGACGGCCATGTCGCAATCGGCGTCGGCATCGACAAAAATATGGCAGACGCCTTTGTAATGCTTGATGACCGGAATGCGCGACTGGGCCACGACGGCGCGGATAAGTTCTTCGCCGCCGCGCGGGATGATGAGGTCAATGTGTTCATCCAGTTGCAGCATCGTGGAAACGGCCTCGCGATCGGTGAAGGGAATAAGCTGAATCGCCTTGGCCGGAAGCGGACTTTCCCGAAGCACATCCTGCAAAATGGAGGCAATGGCCAGGTTGGAGTGAATCGATTCGGAGCCGCCGCGCAAAATGACGGCGTTGCCCGATTTCAGGCATAACGCGGAGGCGTCAACCGTCACATTGGGGCGCGATTCGTAAATGATGCCGATGACGCCCAGGGGAATGCGCATCCTACCGACCTTAAGACCGTTGGGCCGCTTCCACATGGAGGTCACCTGCCCCACCGGATCGCTAAGCGCCGCGACTTCGCGCAGGCCCCGCGCCATCGCGTCAATGGTGGCATCCGTGATCGTCAACCGGTCGATCATCGCGCCAGAAAGCCCTTTTTCGCGGGCATGCGTCACGTCGCGTCTGTTTTCCGCCAAAATGAAATCGCGCCGCCAGACAATTTCATCGGCCATGCGCAAAAGGGCGGCGTTTTTAATGCTTTCCGAACAATGCGACAGACGGCGCGAGGCCGTAAGCGCCTCTTCGGCTATTTTGCGAACTGTGCTGTGAATATCCATGACGTTCCTCTAAGTGAATTTAAAATGGCTTGCATTTTCTGTAATTATTGATAAAAGCCGCCTCAACCTGAAAAGGTGGAACCGTTTAGGATGAAGAAATTGACGGAAATTGTGTCGTCCGGCGGTTGAGGCTATATTTACAAGACAAAGCAGGATGTGTCAAGGTCTTTGCCGGGAAAATTCTCATGAGCCGATTACGCATCAAGGCCGGTAAAAAAGCATACGAAATAATCAAGGACGGCGGGTTTGATTTTGATGCCGTTTCGGCTTATTTCGGCGCGGCGGTCGGCCCCCGCTGGCTTCTCGCCAGCGGTTTCGATCAGACACTTTTGTCGCAAAACCTGCTGGGGCGAAAAAAAGCCCTGCATCTGATCGGCTCGTCCGCCGGCGCGTGGCGCTTTGCCGCCTGGCTCCAGCCGCAGGCCGTTGACGCGTATCGCAAATTTCTTTCCGCCTACATTGACGTGGGCTTTACCCGCAGCGATACGCCCGCCACCATTCTGCACAAACTCACGCACATCATGAACGCCTATATTGACGACGACGCCCTGCATTTTGCGCTGGGCAACAAACGTTATCGTCTGTCGGTCATTACTTCGCGCGGGCGCGGGCCGGTCGCCTCCGATAACATCTGGCTGCAAAAAAGCGCCCTGGCGCTTTGCTTTATTCTGAATTTTTTCAGCCGGAACAATATTTACGGCTTTGCCGAACGCGTGGTCTTCTACAACGGAGCCAAGCCGCCGGCGTTCTGCTTTCAGCCGCAATTCCGCGGCCGTTATGTGCGCATGGACGCCGTGAATTTCAAATTCGCCGTCATGGCCTCCGGGGCCATTCCACTTGTGGTGGCGGGCGTTCATAATATTTTCGGCGCGCCGCGCGGAACATATCGCGACGGCGGATTGATCGACTACCATCTCTCGCATCAGTTTGCCGCCAAAGAAAATGAGCTGGTGTTGTTCTTCCATCATTCGGAACGCATCATCCCCGGCTGGCTGGACAAGAAAATCAAACGTCGAGCGCCGGATGAAAAAACGCTGGCCAACGTCGTGATGGTTTTTCCGTCGCAAAGCTTCATCGACCGTCTGCCCGACGGAAAAGTTCCGGACCGCGACGACTTTACCGCGTATATCGACCGCGACGCCGAACGCATCGCGAGGTGGAACAAAGCCGTGGAGCTTTCCGCGCCGCTGGGCGAGGATTTTCAGGAACTGGTCGAAAGCGGCCGGATTCGGGACATCGTGGAAAAGATGTAGGGAACGGTCTTGCCACCCGCAGGTGTGGTCGCGACCGTCCCCTACAGGCGAGAGGCGAGAGGCAAGAGGCTATGGGTGATAGGCAATAGGTTTTGTATTATTTACCCATAGCCCATTGCCTATCACCCATAGCCTGATAATTATTTTTATGATCATTCAAGAGTTACTCGATATTTATAAATCCTGCACCCTTTGCCCGCGCGCCTGCCGCGTCAACCGCGTCACAGGCGAACTGGGCTACTGCCGGCTGCCCGCCGACATTGTGATGGACTGCGCGCTCGCCCACTTTGGCGAAGAGCCGCCGCTTTCGGGAACCGGTGGGGCGGGCACCATTTTCTTTTCATCGTGCAATCTGGGCTGCATTTACTGCCAGAACTATCAGATTTCCCATACCGCCCGCGGACGCCATCTCACCGTGGTGGAACTGGCGGCAGTCATGCTGGATTTGCAAAAGCGCGGCTGCCACAACGTTGAGCCGGTCACCCCCACGCCCCAGACGCCGCTCATTCTGGAGGCGCTGTGCCTGGCGCGCGCGCAGGGACTGACCGTTCCGTTCGTATACAACTGCGGAGGCTATGAAAATCCCGATGTGATCCGCATGCTCGACGGCATGGTGGACATTTATCTGCCGGATTTCAAATACGGCCTTGAGAAAGACGCCCTGCTTTTCTCCGACGCGCCGGGCTACCCCCGCCTGGGCATTGCATCGTTACGCGAAATGGCGCGCCAGGTGGGCGACGATCTGATAACGGAAAACGGCGTGGCCTCCCGCGGCCTTATCGTCCGTCATCTGGTTTTGCCGGGGCATCTGGAAAACTCCAAAGAAGCGCTGCGACTATTGAAGAATGAAATTTCCGCAAACGTGCCGATCAGCCTCATGTCGCAATATTCGCCCACGCCGAAGGTGCAGTCTCATCCGCAGCTGGGACGCAGGCTCACCCGCCGCGAATACGATGACATTCTGAATTTTGCATTGAATCTGGATTTTGAAAATTTGTTTGTGCAAGAGGTCAGTGACGACAAATTAACGCCGGACTTCGACCGCGATCACCCGTTCGATTAGGGCATTTTGAAGATGCTGACGCCCTTGGGCGGCGCAAACTGAAACATCTTTCCCGAAAGCCCCGCGTTGATTTTAATGCCGGAAAATTTCAGCACGGTGGAGTTGCCCATCACATCGTCAAAGCCGACCTGCAGAATGTGAAAATCATTTTTCTCCAGGGTCATCCGCAGATATTCATAGGATGCGCCTTTTTCCCGCGGGTGCAGCTGCAACAGATAGTTGCCGCTTTTGTCCACGGCGGAAGGACTTGCATAACGGATGTCAAAATCATCTTTTAATTTGCCGATGCCGGAAAGAAACCGGATGAGCGCCTCCGACTTGAAAATCTGATCGGCTTCGCGCGTGTAAACGGTTTTGTCCTGCGGCAGATACAGCCAGGCCGTCCCCGAATTGATGATCAGTTTTTTTGCTTTGGGCTTTTTGTAATCCCAGAGCATCTGTTTGGGATTTTTAAAAAAAACAACGCCTTCCTCGACATCCGTTTTGCGAATGGACTTGACGGTGGTCTCCTGCACAAAACCCGCCTGAAAGTCCCGGGTTTTTTCATAAAGGGATTGCAGGCGGTTCACCGTTTCATCAATCGGTGGGGTCTGGGCAAACAAGGAAAGGGGAAAAATGACCCCCAAAAATGTCATACAAAAAAAAGAAAGGACTAAGACATGTATGAACAATTCATTTTTATTAAGAAATATTTTTTTCATTCTTTTTACACCAAAAGTTTAAAAAATTGGACATGAATGGCACATTTTTTTCAAAGGCGTTTATATCTTGGGTGAAACGTCGTCCCTAAGTGGTGATGATTAAAGCCCATATTCATAAGTATTCAATATTGTTGATATTTGCACTTGCTCAAACCTTGGGCAATTTGGTCTGAAAGCCTGCCTGCTTTGCATTTAAGCCGGTTGTCAACATGGTTATCCACAGGCTTTTCCACAATATTGTGGACTGATGGTTTAAGTGCCTGAAAAAATATCCGATAATAACCTATGGCCTTTTCGCAATCAGGCAACGCGCACGCGCCAGCCGAACGGGTCTTCCTTCAAACCGTACTGAATCTGGAGAATTTCATTAAACAACTTTTCAGAAAGTTCGCCGGTCTTGCCGCCATTAATGATGTATTCTTTCTGGCGGTAATAAATCTGTCCCACCGGCGAAATGATCGCCGCCGTTCCCGAGGCAAATGATTCTTTCAATGTACCTTTTTCGATTGCCGTAATAATTTCATCCATGGACAACCGCCTCTCATTCACCTTCACCCCCATATGAGACGCCAGTTTAA
>CAZGDK010000126.1:0-8877 GCA_964525155.1 uncultured Smithella sp.
TCACCTCTCTGATCGCGCCCGCTCCCGGGCGCACGGATTCCCGCCTTCGCGGGAATGACGAAAAAAGGCATTATTCAAGGGTCTCGACCCCATGAAGGAAATCACACTCCAAACCCGCGCCCGCGCGGAAATGATCGATATCACAGCCGCCGTGAATTCGGCCATCCGTGAGAATCATATCGAAGATGGTGTTTGCCTGATTTACACGCCGCACACCACCGCCGCCATCACCATCAACGAAAACGCCGATCCGGATGTGCCCCGCGACATTCTGGCCGCGCTCGACCGCGCGGTCCCGCTTTCCGCCAACTACCGGCATGCGGAAGGCAATTCCGCGGCGCACGTCAAATCGTCGCTCGTAGGCGCATCCGAACTCGTCATCATAGAAAACGGCCGCCTGGTTTTAGGCGCCTGGCAGTCGATCTTCTTTTGCGAATTCGACGGCCCGCGCACCCGCAAGGCGTACATCAAGTTTATGACGTGATAGTATCATTTGATACTATCATCTAGTCCTTTGCTTTCGAAAAACACGTAAAAAAATCCCTTGCCAAATAAGCGAAAACAATATCCATGACGATGGAGATCAACAATGTGTTACATTGTGATGAATCGCATGTTTTTTTGATCAGGAGGCAGTATTTATGGATTTTAAGGGCAGTTGGAGCAATTTGGATCGACGGGAATTTATTATCAGGGCCGCCAAAGGCACGGCGGGAATTATGCTGTTGTCGCAGATCGGCTGCGGCGGAGGCGGGGCCGGAGATGGCGGCAACGGTTCGGGATCAAACGATGTCGGTGATGAGGCGGGCCGCAAAGCCGCTATGGAAGCCGTTCGGGATAAATTGACCGAACTGGCGGGACTGGACGTTGACGACAAAGAGCTGCAGATTTTAGATTTCATGTCGGGAATGCCGGAGTTTCAAAATGTCACCCTTTCACCTGAAGGGGGATGCATCTCTGCTCAGTTCAAGGAAAACGGCAAACCGTTCATGGTCACCCTCGGCCGTCCGCCGGTCCTCGCGGACCGGGCCACAGAGTCCCTTCCCGTCAGTCCGCGCGTATCAGCCGTTAATGGCGCCGCTGTGCACATTCCCAACCGGAAAGTCGCCTGCATGGCCGCCGGGTTTGATGTTGTGGAGCAGGCCGGATTCGATCCGAATGCCCCCAACACACAGGCCACCGCGCATATGGCCGAAATTGCCAATATGCTGACGCACGCGCGCTCGGGATATGTGCTCAACTCCCTCAATTGCACCTACGAGGGCCTGAAATCCCTCGAGAACATCCGGCCCGCCGTGTTGTATCTGAACATGCACACCTGCGTTGGAGAAAATCAGATAGCGCTGGCCACCCAGACCCCCTGGCCGGATAAAATCGACAATAGCGCGATGGCGGCCGATTATTTTGCCGATCTGATCGTGCCGTGCGTCGCCAACTTCATCGACAAAGACAACAATGAAGTCTGGATCGACTGCGTGGGGCTCACGAAGGAATTCGTATTGCTGTATTGGACTTTCGCCCAGGACGCACTGGTGTATTTCGACGTGTGTTACATGGGCAGGGATACGGCCGGAGGCGGAGAGCCGGCCATCGAGTTTCGTCAGGCCCTACAAAGCAAGGGCGCGGGCGCCATCGTGGCCTGGCGCGGCAGTTCCAACGGAAAGTGGTGTTATCCGGCGGCCAAGGTTTTCTTCGACCGCCTTTTGGGTATGAATCAAAAGGATCCCAATACGCCCAACCAGCGGCCCTTTCCCCCGGATCAGGTTTACGCGGAAATCAAAAAGAAGGGCCTGGACAAAGGCGACCAGGACACCCGCTATATGACGCTGACCCCTGAGGGGCCAACCGGCGGCATGCTCGTGCCGAACATCAAGAAACTCGTGGTCGAAGAGCGCACCTATGAGGGTAACGACGGCAAACCGGTGGACCAAAGCACGATGACCCTCAAGGGCGATTTCGGAAGCGCGACCGGCCGCACCATCAAAGTAACCGTCAACGACCAGGAAATGCAGAATCTGCAAATCAACAAGGATGCCAACGGAGATATCTCCGACCTCAAGGTCGATCTGCCGATGGACCCGGGCCATGCAGGATTTGCCGGGAAAGTCATCGTCTCCATTGATGATCACAAAAGCAATGCCGTCAATCTCACGCTTTGGCGATGGACGCTCAAACAGGATTTTGAGCAAACCAAGGATGAGGTATCGTTTGTGCAGACGGTCAACTGGGATGTTTATATCCGGGCCGACGCGCATCCTTATCGGGATGAGGCCCGCGGTGCAATGCAACAGCCCGAGGCCACCGACTTCAAAGCGGCGCCCGGCTCCAAAGTAACCTATACGTTTACGGCAACGGGTCCCGAGGGGTTGTCCTGTCTCAACCCGGCAGGCACTCTCCCCTACGGAATCCGGACGGAAAGTAACGTGATCAAAGGCTACATCTTCGAAGGAAAGATCAACATCAAGGAAGGTAAAATAACATTGGATAACTTCTTTGGTTATCCCATCTGGCTGACAAAAGCCCCGACAGCCATGGGTCTTCTTCTTGATCCGGCCTATGTTTCCTGGCCTGGCGTGTCGGATGACAAAGAGTATTATCTCACGAGCGACTACAACATTCAGCAAGGTGATATTGTCGGACAATTGAAAGTAACGAAGTCGAATCTGCACTTTGATCAGTGTGTGCCGACGCATAAACCCGGCGCGTCGGTTACATCGGCCGGAGAGGATGTAAACGTTCCCTACTAACCTTGTAAACGGACGGGCGGTCCCGGCATCCGGGACCGCCCGCCTCATGTTCTCAATTTTTCACATCTCAAACAGCCGATTTAACAAGAGCCCTCACAAAGAACCGTATAGCAGGAAAAGCCGGACATCGGCATCAGGGAATGCCGTTTCCCGGCAGGCACGGGAATGACAATGACTTTTTCCGGGTTCAAATTTAACTCGCGCGGCTCTCCCTCCATGGTCACCTTGCAGCGGCCCGCGGCCGCAGGCAGGATGATCCATTTATTCGATGCGGTGGTTTCTTCAACAATGTCTTCATCCGCACGGATTACGCGCTCTATGACACGGCAGGCTTTCGTCGTGATGGTTTGGAGATACTGCACAACATCACGGGGATTGGAAAGCGGAAATTCAACGGCCTTGATCTTGCGTTCATCAACGGCCTGAAGATACTCGGCATAATAACCTTCTTCCCGGCCCTGGCCCAGATCAAGATACAGAATAACCGTCCCATCATCCGGAAATTGGCCGATCCGCTTGACCCTGTACAATTCATTTTCGGTCAGGCCTTCCGTCATCAGAGAAAGAAATTCGTTTTGATCGCCCGCGTCACGCTCCGTTTTCACGCTTTGAAACGGCGCGACACGGACCTTGTCTCCCGGTTTGATTTTCTGATCTCTCCCCCACCTGTTTTTCAGCAAGGTATCCCGCAGATTAATTTCTTCTCTCATATCGTCACCCTTCTTTCTTTGTGAATGTTTCCACCGTTCAAAAGTCGAATCCGTGACACGATATTTTGGCGCTATTGTCTCACTTTTCCCCCGAAAAAAACAGAGAAAGAAATAATGAAATTCTTTCCCTTCAGCCTATAGCCCATCGCCTATAGCCTATAGCCCATCTCCTTCAGCCTCTCGCAACACCTCCATCATCTGCGGATACACCAATGGATTCGCGGCAACGATACCTTGTGAAAAAATCGTCCACGGCCCGCCTTGCACATCGGAAAGAACGCCGCCTGACTCCGCAACCAGCAAAGAGGCCGCCGCCGTATCCCAGGGCTTGAGCTTCAATTCCCAGAATCCGTCAAGGCGTCCCGCCGCGAGATAAGACAGATCAAGCGCGGCTGCGCCCGGGCGGCGCACCGCCTGCGCCCGAACAGCCATTGCATTGAAATAATTTAAATTATTATCCTTGCTCACGCGGATGTCATAGGGAAAGCCGGTCGCCAGAAGGCTGTGCGACAAACTATCAACCGACGACACGGACAGTTTCCGGCCGTTGCAAAACGCGCCGCCCCCTCTCTGGGCCTCAAAAAGCTCACGGCGAATGGGGTCATAAACCACTCCCAGAACAATCTGTCCGCTTTGCTCCAGCGCAATGGAAACGCAGAAAAAGGGAAATCCGTGCGCGTAATTGGTCGTTCCGTCCAGCGGATCGATAATCCAGCGCATGGAAGACGCTTCGTTTATCGCCTTTGACTCTTCGGACAAAATCCCATGATCAGGCCAGCGCCGGCTGATCGCAGTCATAATCAGGTCTTCAGACATTTTGTCCACTTCCGTGACCAGATCGATGGTCCCTTTATACTGTATCTGATGCCGGTCGCCCAGTTTTCCCAAAAGAAGCTCTCCCGCCTCGCGGGCCAGATTGCGGGCAAATTCTTTAAGTTCCTTCATTGCTTTTGCTCCTCAAGGTGAACGTGATGGAAAATGCTTAAAACACAAAGCCCGTCAAAAAGTAAGAATAATCTTAAACGTTGCGCTGGTTAAGAAATAGTGCTAGACAAATCAAAAAAATGTTTTATTTGTGGTAGGTTATGACACCGGAACAAAACATTGACACCAATTTTATCGACTTGAAGACCACGCGCGAAAACGCGGGGCTTACGCTTAAAGACATGTTCGAACGCACACGCATCAGCGTGGTCAATCTCGAAGCGATCGAAAACGGTGATTTTCACCTGCTGCCTGTCCCCATTTATACCCGCAATTTCATTAAAACATACGCCGAAGCCCTGAATGTGGACGGCAAAACGGTGCTGCAGCGCTATGAGAATTACCTTCAGGCGCAGCAACTGAAGGAAAACGCTCAAAAAAACGAACAATCCCAAAGCGAATCCATGGGATCGGTCATGGCCCAGTACAAGGTTTATCTCTGGATTATTTTCATCATTGTTGTTATTGCGGGCATCTCGTTATTTTTTAGTCTGTACCATAAGCCGCAGGTGGAAACAGCCGTAAAACCGGACGTCAAAAAAGAATCCGTCACGGCGGATCTCAAATTGCCGATTAACGTGCAGCCGGACAACCGGCCCGTCATCGATGTGCCCGGTCAACCGGAAAATTCACTTCTGACCAAGCCGGGTATTGAGACGAACGCCACCCCGCCCCCCAAAGCGCCGGAGGCGGCAACCGAGACAAAACCCGAATTAAAACCGCAGCAAAAACCGGAGGCGAATCCGGCTGTCAAACAGGAGGCCCGGGCCGGCGCAAAGCCTTTGACTGCCCCGGCCGGTGCGGTCGCCAAACCCGCCGTCCCGTCGGAGTCGCCAAAAACCGACGCCCGCAAAATGCAGGCGCTGATCGACAGTGAAGAATCATCGGAGATGGTCATCCGGGCCACCGAGGAAACCTGGGTTAAAATTAAGACCGATGATCAGGAGCCTTTTCAGGTTTTGCTGAAACCCGGAGAACGGATTTCACGTCAAGGCGCGCGTTTTCAAATGGATGTCGGCAACGCGGCGGGCGTCCGGATCAGCTTCAAGGGAAAAAATTTAGAAAATCTGGGCAAGTCGGGTCAGGTCATTCACCTGCGCTTGCCGTAAAATAAACCATGAAGAAAAGGGAGTAAAGATTATGTTTGGCATAGGCGTACCGGAATTGCTGATTATATTGGTGATTGTGTTGATTATTTTCGGGGTGGGCAAAATTCCGCAAATTGGACAGGCCCTGGGACAGGGCATTAAAAACTTCAAAAAGTCCGTCTCCGACAACGACAATCAGAATCCACCGGTAAAAAAAGAAGACGAGAAGAAGTAAGGAAAAACACACTGGCGATGAGAGATTAATCCCGCCAGTGTGTTTTTTTGTTATTAAAACGGCACATCATCTCCGTGCGCCGGCCCCGGCGCGGAGGCCATGTCCGCCGGTACTGCGTCGTCAGCCGGCCGGCCCTGTCCCTGCCCCTTGGAATCCAGCATTTTCATGTCATTGGCAATAATTTCAGTGGTATACCTTTTATTGCCGTCCTTGTCGTCCCAGGAACGGGTCTGGATTCTTCCTTCTATATATACCAGCTTGCCCTTAACAAGATAATTGCCGCATATTTCAGCCAATTTTCTATAAGTGACTATCTGGTGCCATTCGGTTCTCGTAACTTTTTCACCATTTTTATCTTTCCATTGTTCATCAGTGGCTATCCTGAAATTAGTAACCATTGTGCCATCCGGCATATAGCGGACCTCCGGGTCCTTGCCCAGCCTGCCGACCAGTATTGCTTTATTGATCATGTTGTCCCCCCAGGAAATTTGAAGTGCGCGGATCATACATAACAATGCCGCCAGTGGCAAACGGTATTTTCGAGCGCCTGAATGATGCTTGACTAATACCCAAAAAAAATATAGTCAGATTGACTTTTAAAACGTGGAGAAATTATGGAAGACAATGATCTTTTGAAGGTTCGCCTCGAAAAAATCGCGGCGCTCAAAGCCGCCGGCGTCAACTTATATCCCAACGATACCAAACCGCAAAACACCACGGCGGAAATTCTGTCTCATTTCGCCGAGACCGACGCGGAAGCGCTGGCCCAACTGGCCGATAAATTTTCAATTGCCGGGCGTCTGATGGCCGTGCGCAATTTCGGCAAGGCCGCGTTTGTCAAAATTCAGGACCGCAAGGGCCAGTTGCAGGCCTACATTGCCAAAAATCTTTTGAGCGAGCAGGATTTCGCCGTGTTCAAAAAGCTGGATATTGGCGATATTATTTATGTTTCCGGAAAATTATTCCGGACCAAAACCAACGAATTGACCCTGGAGGCCGAAACGCTCAAGCTCATGGCCAAGTCGATTCATCCCCTGCCGGAAAAATGGCATGGCCTGACCGATGTGGAGACCCGCTATCGTCAGCGCCATCTGGATTTGATTTCCAATCCGGCCGTGAAAGAAATTTTCGAGCGCCGCAGCCTGATTATCAAACTGATCCGCCAGTTCATGGACATGCACGATTTTCTGGAAGTGGAAACCCCCATGATGCAGCCGCGCGCGGGCGGAGCGGCGGCGCGCCCCTTCAAGACCCATCACAACGCGCTGGATCAGGACTTCTTTTTAAGAATCGCGCCGGAGCTTTATCTGAAGCGGCTGGTCACCGGCGGCCTGGAGCGGGTTTATGAAATCAACCGTAATTTCCGCAACGAAGGCATTTCCACCTTCCACAACCCGGAATTTACGATGATGGAATTCTATCAGAGCTACGCCACGTATGAAGACCTGATGACGTTTACCGAAGAGCTCTTCGCCTTTGTCGCCCAGCGCCTGTTCGGCAGTCTTAAATTCACCTATCAGGGAACGGAAATCGACCTTACGCCGCCGTGGCGCAGACTCTCCGTCAAAGACGCGCTGCTTACAATCGCGGGGCTTACGCAGGCGGAGATTGACGATCCGGCCGTCTCGCTTTCCCGCGCCCGCAATCTGGGCTGCGACGTCAAGGACACCGACCCCCTGGGAAAAATCCACATGGCCATTTTTGACGAAACCGTGGAAAAGAAACTCATTCAACCGACGTTTGTCATTCAGTATCCGGTGGCGGTTTCGCCCTTGTCACGCCGTTCCAACACCGACCCGGATCTGGTGGACCGTTTTGAGCTTTATATTTCCGGCCGCGAAATCGCCAACGCGTTTTCCGAACTCAACGACCCCGCCGACCAGCGCGACCGGTTTGTCCAGCAGCTTAAAGAAAGAGAAGCGGGCGACGACGAAGCGCACGAAATGGACGAAGATTATGTCCGCGCGCTGGAATACGGCATGCCGCCCACGGCGGGCGAAGGCATCGGCATTGACCGCCTGGTAATGCTTTTTACCGATTCAGCCTCCATCCGGGATGTTATTTTGTTCCCGCTGTTGCGCGCCCGTCAGGAATGAATCGCGACTGCCCATATAACTAATGATGTAAGTTTAACGGATTCAGACCGGATCGGAGTTTAATGTCCTACGAATTTTTTATCAGCCGACGGTATATGAGGGCCAAACGAAAGCAGGTTTTCGTTTCCATCATTACGTCTATTTCGATTTTGGGAATTTTCCTGGGCGTGGCCGCGCTGATCATCGTGCTGGCCGTCATGAACGGCTTTGAGGAAGATCTGCGCACCAAGATTCTGGGCATCCGTTCGCATATCGAGGTCACCACGAGCTCGTCGTCTCCGATGCGCAATTACACCGCTTTGCGCCGCGAGATCGACCAGACGCCGGGCGTGGTCGCCTCCACGCCTTTTATTTACACGCAGGCCATGATGAAGAGCACAGGCGGCGTGACCGGCGTCATCCTCCGCGGCCTGGATACGAAAACCTCCCAAAGCGTCATCCGCCTGGGAAAAATCCGCGAAGGCCGCCTCGACGATCTCAACGCCCTCCCCGAAAGCGTTTTAAAAAAACTGCCCGCGGAAGATCGGGAGCTTGCCGGCATTTTGATCGGCAAGGAAATGGCCCGCAATCTGGGGCTCTTTCTGTACGACACGCTCACGATCATCTCGCCCGCGGGGGGGATTTCCACACCGATGGGCATGGTTCCCAAAATGAAGAAATTCCTCGTGGTCGGCATTTACGAGTCCGGATTTTACGAGTACGATTCCACACTGGCCTTCCTGTCGCTTGCAAGCTGCCAGCAGTTTCTGGACATGGGCGATGCGGTCTCCGGCATCGACATCGTCGTTGACGACATTTACAAGGCGGACGCCATCGGACGCCACATCCAGAGCAAGCTGGGGTTTCCATTCTTCGCGCAAAACTGGATGCAGATGAACCGCAACCTTTTTTCCGCCCTCAAGCTTGAAAAGCGCGTCATGTTTATTATTCTGAGCCTGATTGTGCTGGTGGCCGCCTTCAATATCATCAGCGCGCTCATCATGATCGTCATGGAAAAAAACAAGGACATCGCCATTA
>CAZGDK010000127.1:0-8860 GCA_964525155.1 uncultured Smithella sp.
CCCCCCTATGGGGGGCTGATTGAAAGCCGCGCCCTTCGGGTGCGGATGTTTACTCTCCTTAATACTTGTTCGTTAACAACACCGGCTTCCTTTTCGAAACGGGCATTTCTGAAAAGAAGCCGCCATCGCATGCCGGAGGGCCCGTCTGTGGCTCTCCGATTCTTGCGCGTTTTACAAAAAAGAACGCCGAATTGCCAGAATTTTTTTCCGACAATTTTAATACCTCCTGTCGTGTTGTTGACAGCAATCTCAGTGCCAATTTTTTATAGCCTGCCGCCCGAATGCCCTGCTTGCTTGTCTGCATCTGTTTTGGTTTTCTTCTGCGCTTGCCAAAGGCAACAGCAAAACGTGCATTTGATTATATTAATTATCCCTATGGAGTGTTTTGTTTGACCAGGATGGGATGTATGAGAAATTTAATGGGCCGCTTGCGGGAGAGTTTGTCAATTTCATATTTGTCACTTTGTTAAATAAAATGACAAATATCTAATATGTTGTTTAATATATGTAAGATCGTGGGTTTTTGTTTTTTAAGTATCTGATTTAACTGCTATTTTATTGTGGTACGTTTTTTGTACAGCATTGGCTTACAGAAAGGCGTTCTCTTTAAACGCATCAGGTGAATAAATTAAACATGATAATAAACATGGATAAGAAAGTGATCTTAGTTGTTTAAGTCCTTGACAGATATTTCTGTAAAGGCGTATAAATGCAACGTGTTGTAAATCGTTTAGCGTATCGCTGTTGCAAATGATTCGAATTATTGTTCTGTTCAGAAGCTCAGGTCACCTCTTTCATTTATTAATCTTTTGTCGTTGGGAGAAATCTTTTTATTTAAACCAAAGCGGGTAAATAAACAGACAGGAGGAAAATCTATGAAAAAAGACGATCAGGCGGAAAAGACATTATCCCGGCGTAATTTTTTTAAGACGGCAGGCGGCGCCGCGGCTGTGGCGGGACTGGCAGCAAGCGGCATTCCGCTTATGGCCGGCCAGGCTCAGGCGGCCTGCGATGTGCTTCCCAAAAAATGGGATGAAACCTATGATGTGGTGGTCATTGGAAGCGGATTTGCGGGACTTGCCGCGGCCATCGAAGCGAAAAACGCCGGCGCCAGCGCCATCGTGCTCGAAAAAATGCCGCTGCACGGCGGCAACTCCGTCATCAACGGCGGCGACATCTGCGCTCCGGGAACGAAGATGCAGAAGGAAAACGGCATTGACGATTCTCCTGAACTGATGCTCAAGGACATGCTTCGGGCGGGGCTTTATCTCAACAGCCCGGACTTGGCCAAAACCCTGGCTTACAACGCCAAAGACGCTCTGGAATGGACGGAGTCCTACCTCGGCGTGAAATATGTAAAAATGAATTTCCATGGCGGCCATTCCGTAAAACGGGCGCACGGCATGATCCGGCAGTCCGGTTCGGAACTGGTCAACAAGGAAATGGCAAAGGCCAAGGAGTTGGGCGTTAAAATTCAAATGCGCACCAAACTGGTAAAATTCTTTTCCAACAAAGACGGGCGGATTGTGGGGATGGAAATCCGCAAGGATTACAGGTTCCCCGATGAAAATTCGGGGAAAAAGGCGTTTATCAAGGCCAAAAAAGCCGTTGTGCTGAGTTCGGGCGGCTTTGCGCAGGACGTCAAACTGCGTCAAGTGCATGACCCCCGCCTGACGGATAAATTCGGCTCCACCAATCAACCCGGCGCCACCGGCGAAGCGCTTTTGGCGGCTTGCCAGAGCGGCGCGATGGATGTTCAGATGGATTGGATTCAGCTCGGACCCTGGACCAGCCCGGATGAAAAAGGATTCGGCTATGTGCCGCTCTTTTGCGAACCGCTGGTCGGCTATGGCCTTATGATCAATCCCAAAACCGGCAAACGGTTTTTCAAGGAAACCGGAAACCGCAAGGAGCGCGCCGACGCCATCATCCTGGTGGGCGATCCGGTCATCATCATGGGCGATTCTTATGCCGTCAAGAAACAGGTTGTTCCGCACGCGCTGGAAAAAGGACTGGAGCTTGGCGCGATCAAAAAGTTTGACACGCTGGAGGCGCTGGCTAAAGAGTACAATATATCCGTCGATGTTTTCCTGAAGGAAGTCGCGCGCTGGAATGGTTTTGTGGAAGCCAAGAAAGACGACGATTTCGGCTGCATGATCTTCAAGGACGCCAAACCGACGGTGGAGGCGCCTTTCTACGCCGCGCGGCTCTGGCCCAAGGTCCATCACACGATGGGCGGTTTGGTGATTGATAAAAATGCGCAGGTCATGGGGTTTGATCTTAAACCCGTAAAAGGTCTGTATGCGGCGGGCGAAGTGACGGGCGGCGTCCATGGCGCCGTGCGTCTCGGCGGCGTGGCGGCGATCGACTGTCTTGTCTTCGGACGGATTGCCGGGAAAAACGCGGCGGCGGAAAAAGCCTGGGGTTAATTGAATCATTCCGGCGTCAATGCAGGCTGTCGAAAAACGGCCTGCATTGACACTTGCTTTTTATCCCAGGTTGAAAGTATATTATGGCCGGTTCAATCGATTTCAACGACCTGCGGCTGCCATGACCATCATGAGGAATAAAAAATGAAACATAAAACAAATGTTTTACTGGTCGTTTCGCTGGTGATGTTTTTGTTTGTCGTTTTTGCAGGCGGTATTGACGCCTCGGCTAAAGAGAAAAAGGCCGTTGCCCCCAAAGCCAAGGTGACCGCAGCCAAGGCTTGGGATTGTGCGGGGTGTCATAAAGACAAAAAAGTGCTGCCCGACTCCCATGTGCCGATCAAGGAGATGCCCTATGACGGATGCCTGGTCTGTCATATTCCCGGTGAAGGCAACGCCGGGACACTGAAAGTCAAAGTTCCGGGCGGTCATCTGCATTCGCTAAGAGGCGTGACCTGCGAGCAGTGCCACGGCAAGGTCAAAAAGCCGGAAGAGGTGGCCATGGACAAATGCGTATCCTGTCACGGTCCGACGGCCAAACTTGCGGAAAAAACCGCCAACGTGAAGCCGCACAATCCGCACGAGTCGCCGCATTACGGCACCGATGCCGATTGCAATCTTTGCCATCATCAGCATAAAAAATCAGAGAATCTTTGCGCGCAGTGCCACAAATTTGATTATGTCGTTCCATAATAATTCACCGGACCGTCGAGGAAGAATGACATGGGGTGTGAGGGTAACGTAACGCTTGTGGAATGTCTGAAAGAAGCTGCGGTCCGCGTGGTGAAAAGCGGCCCGCTTTATCTTTTCTTTTTGTTCTTGTTTGTCGCTCTGTTGATGGCGGGAATCATTACGGGAATTGCTTCCGTTTATTTTACCGGAAGCCGCCATGCCTACGGGACCTTCCGCGAAATTCCGTTGGGCATGCTGATTGCGACGTACACTTTCTTTGTCGTGACGTCCACCGGTCTATGTCTGCTTTCGTCAATCGGGCATATCTTCGGCGTCGAGAAATTCGTTCCGATCGGCAAGCGGGCGGTCTTCCTGTCCGTTGTGACGCTCATCGCCGGTTTTCTCGTCATCGGCCTGGAGCTGGAGAGTCCCATCCGGCTGGGCCTGTATCTTTTTTTATCGCCCAATTTCTCATCCAACATCTGGTGGATGGGCGTTTTGTATTCTTTTGAAACGGTTCTTCTGCTGATCGAATTGATCTTTCTTTTGCGCGGCAATCATAAAATATCGGTGGCCGCCGGTCTTCTGGGCATTTTCTTCGGCATTGCAGCCATCAGTAACCTGGGGGGTGTTTTTGCCATGCTCAACGGCCGCGAATTCTGGTACGGGCCTTATCTGCCCGTCTTCTTCATTGCCTCCGCTTTGCTGATGGGATGCGCCGTCATCACTTTTTTTACCGTTCTTGCCTGCCGGATCAAAAGGGAGCGGATAGATTACGACATGGCGTCTTCGCTGGAGGCGGTTTCGAAGCTCATGCGGGTGATGCTGGCGGTGGTCATGTTTTTAACCGTATGGCGGATGGTTTCTTTAACGGTCGGCAGCGCGGAAAAACAGATGGCGCTCGACATCCTGATTTCTGGACACTACGCGATGACATTCTGGGGGCTGGAGATCGTTTTGGGGTTAATCGTTCCTTTTCTCCTTCTGATGGCGTCCGGCGGAAAACGCATCGGACTGATATTTGCGGCGTCGGCGCTGATTATTTTCTGTGCATTCTTTGCGCGCCAGGAAATGGTTGTGGCGGGTCAAATGGTTCCCCTTTACTGGGAACTGGGGGTGAAGGAATACGCGTCTTTGCATACCTACGCCGCCACCTGGCGCGAGATGATGGTGGTTTTGGCCGGCGCCGGTTTTTGCGGCACGGCTTTTTTGCTGGGAGAAAAAGTCTTTGACGGTTTTGGCGAAGTCCGTTTTGTGGAAAAAGTCGAAAACAAAGAGGCGGAAAGCGAATCATGATTTTTAAACCGTTTGATATGAAGAAACCGGTCGAGGCGTCTGGATCGGTGTCCGAAATGGACCGCAGGGAATTTCTGAAAATCGGTCTGGCGATTACCGGAGTCTTTGCCGGCGGATCGATCGTGTCCGTCGTGTCGGCGGCCGAAAAGGTTTTTCCGCAGGGCGCTTATCGGCAAAAGTATCCCTACCGGCCCCACTACTGCATGGTGATCCGGGTCGATCAATGCATCGGCTGTCTGCGGTGCGAAAATGCCTGCGTCGCCGTAAACGCCGTGGCGGATTACGGCTGGCGGACGAAAGTTCTGGAAAAGGAAGTTCCCGAAGCGATGGGGCTGAAAAGGGAGTTCATCCCGATTCTTTGCAATCAGTGCAACAATCCGCCCTGCGTGCGCGCCTGTCCGGTGACGGCGACGTACAAGAACAAAGAAAACGGCATCATCATGATGGACAATAAAAAATGCATCGGCTGTAAAATCTGTATTGCGGCCTGCCCGTATAATGCGAGGTATTATAACGAAGAAAAAGGCGCCATCGACAAATGCGATTTCTGCCTGGAGACGCGCCTGTCCAAAGGCGAGAAAACCACCGCCTGCTCTGCTGCCTGTCCGGCGGACGTCCGCGTGTTCGGCGATCTGTCCAATCCCGACGATCGCGTCTATCAGCTGGTTCATCAGTTGCAAAACCCTGTCTGGGTTCTGAAAAAAGAAACGGATGCCAGACCCAATATCTTTTATACGAAAGGGTAGCACGGGGAAGACATGCAAAAAAAGCTCATCGCCATTGTCAGCGTGTTTTTGATCTGCGGATTGGTTGGAGCGGGACGGGCGTCCCAGCCCGCGGGGGGCATTCTCTATACAAAGCCCGTGGAATCAGTGATCTTCCGCCATGCGGCTCATTTGCAAAAAGGGACAACCTGCGCTTCGTGCCACAGCGGCCTTTTCGAAATGGAAGCGCATCACGCCCAGAAGAACAAAGACTTCATCATGGACTCGCTGTACAAGGGAAAATACTGCGGCGCCTGTCACAACGGCAAAAAGGCGTTTGCCTCCGACACGCAGTGCGCGCGCTGCCATGTCGGCGCCAACTATCCCGTGCCGCCCAAAGAGACGGTTGCATACAAGATGTCCGTCACGGTGGGCAAGGGGGATGCAGGCGTGCCGTTTCGTCATGAAACGCATCTGCAGAAGGTCAATTGCAGGACCTGTCATGCATCGCTGTTTTTGCCCAAGGAAGGGGCGGCCACAATCAAGATGGCCGATCACCGTCAGAAAAAATATTGCTTTACCTGTCACGATGAAAAGGGGCGGGGGACATTTTCCCGCAACGACTGCAACCGCTGCCATGTCAAATCCATGCCGCCGCCCCAGCAGGCCGTCTTATTCGGCAAGGGGAAAAAGGCGGTGTCTTTCCGGCACGACAAGCACCGGGTCAAAGCGGGCTGCAAAGCCTGCCATCCGCAATTGTTCGCTTATCGCCGCGGCGCGGCTGAAATCGACTTCAACGATCATGCCGATCGCAAGGCCTGCTTTACCTGTCATACGAAAAAAGACGGCAAGGCAACGTATTCCTGCAATGTTTGCCATCCTGACAAACCCGCTATCAAAAAAGCGTATTTCCCCGGCGGGTTAATGTACAAGACGAAAATGAAAAATGTTTATTTCCATCACGAAAGCCATGCGGCCTTTGCCTGCAAGGATTGTCATCCGTCGATTTTCGCCGCGAAAAAAGGCAAGACCGATATGAATATGGCCGAGATGATGAAAGGCAAAACCTGCGGGACATGCCATAACGGCACCAAAGCCTTCTCCGTGCGCGATTGCGCCCGCTGCCATAAAAAATAGCAAGCCCACTGCATGGGACGCTGTGACGGTTCATGATACAAGCTCTGATTGATTTGCGCTTTGTGTCATGGTAAAAAGACGCCATTACGCTTCGGGAGATGAAATCGCTTGAGCAAAAATAAATCCGGAATCTGGTCTTTTTTTGCATCGGTTCAACTGGCTGTCGTCCTTCTTTCACTGATTGCGTTTTTCGCCCTCATCGGCACAGTGGTTCCCCAGCGGGAAGCCGCCGCGGAATTCGGCGAAAAATTGTCGCCGACGCTTTTGACCTTTCTTCAGAAAATTCAGATTTTCGATGTTTATCATTCGGTCTGGTTCTTTCTTTTGTTGACCCTTCTGTCGATCAATCTCATCATCTGTTCCTGGGACCGCTTTCCCCTGGCCTGGCGGCGTTTCCGCCGGAAGCCTGCGCCTGAAAACGATGACGTCTTCAAAGACCTGCCCCAGGAAAACATCTTCCAGACCCAACGGGATGTCCGGTCGGCAGCGGATGCCGCGTGGGCGCTTTTAAACAGGAAATACGGAAATGCCTCAAGGGCCGATGAACAAGACCGCGTTTATCTGTGCGCGCAAAAAGGAAAATTTTCGCTCTTTGGCGTCTATATCGTTCATCTGAGCATTATCGTTTTGATTGCCGGAGGCATGATCGGCGCGGTGTTCGGCGTCGAGGGGTCCATGAACATCATGGAGGGCACGGTGGAAAACGCCCTCCATTTGCGCAAAGTCGATCAGGCGCTCGATCTTCCTTTTGCCGTGCGCTGCGATAAATTCACCGTGGAATTATATCCAAACGGCACGCCCAAATTATTTCAATCGGATCTGGTCTTCCTCAAAGGCGATCAGGAAGCGCACGCCGGGAAGCTGCGCGTGAATCATCCCATCGAATTTGAAGGCTACCGGTTTTATCAATCCAGCTACGGCGCTGTGGCCGGAGGCAAAGCGACCGTGGCGCTGATCGGGGAAGGCGGACGGCGCGACGTGATGAACGTCGCCCAGGGCTTTGATTTTGAACTTCCGGGAAAAGAAGGAACGTTTCATGTTTTAAGAGTGGAATCGGATATGATGAACATGGGACCGGCGATCAAGGTGACCGTTCGTTCCAGCCCCAAAAAAGAAGAATCCACGTTCTGGGTTTTTCAGAACATCGACAAAATCCGGGCCGCCAATCCGGAGGCTGTCGCCCGCGTGTCCATGTTTAATCCGGGATCGTTCAAACCCTATACCTTTACCCTTCTGGGACTTGAAGAAAAGTATTTTACCAGTCTTCAGGTCAATCGGGATCCCGGGACGCCGGTGGTAGCGGCTGCGGCAGTGCTGCTCGTCTGCGGCCTGATGCTGATTTTGTTTTCCTATGCCCGGTCGATTTTTATCCGCATTGATGAAAAAGACGGTCGGGTCTTCGTGGCCGTTGCCGGCGGAAGCTATAAAAATACGGCGGGATTGCAAAAAGAAATTCAATATCTGGCTCAGGAACTGCACCACCATCTGGAGACGCCCAAATGATCAACACCACGATTTTAAGCTGGGTGACATTCGTTTATTTTGCCGCTTTCGTTTTCTATCTTTTCCGCATGGTTCTGGGACGTGAATTCTGGGGAAAACTGGCCACATGGACGGCGCTTGCCGGTCTTATTGCCCAGACGGTTGCGTTAATCATGCGCTGGAAAACGTCTTACGATCTGGGCATAGGGCATGCGCCTTTATCCAATTATTACGAATCGCTGATTTTTTTCGCCTGGTCGATTGTTCTTTTGTATCTGCTTATGGAGAGGCAGATGAAGAACCGCAGCACCGGCGCATTTGTTTTGCCGGTGGCGTTTTTGATCATGGCCTACGCGTCCATTGCGCCGGGGATCAACAATAAAATCGAACCGCTTATTCCGGCGCTGCAAAGCAACTGGTTGACATCCCATGTACTGACCTGTTTCATGGGCTATGCCGCTTTTACCGTGGCGTTTGCGCTGGGGATTATGTTTTTTATCAAAGGAACCCATGAGGAGATTCAATCCGGCGGGTTTAGACGGCGGCTGCCCTCTGTTTATCAAATCGACGAGTTGATGTATTCCAGCGCGGCGCTGGGATTTATTTTTCTGACGCTGGGGATTGCCACAGGCTCCGTCTGGGCGCATTACGCCTGGGGATCATACTGGAGCTGGGACCCGAAAGAGACCTGGTCGCTTATCACCTGGATTGCGTATGCCGTGATGCTGCATGTCCGTCTGGTGCGCGGCTGGCGCGGTACGCGCATGGCCGTGATGGCGCTTGTCGGCTTCGGCTGCGTGCTGTTTACCTACCTGGGCGTGAACTTCCTGCCCAGCCTGCACAGTTACATGACCTGAAAGTTCCCAGGCCTGAATCAGCAGATAATGAGAGATAATCTCCCCCGCCGGCAGTGGCGCGCACAGGCAAAAAGCTTTCTTCGTCATTCCATTGTCTGCCGCCGGTAAAAAAATCTCCCCGCCCCTGGTGCAACAGACCGGCGTAAGCCGGTGGCGGGGATAGAGGGGAGGGGCAGTCATTCCGGCGAAGGCCGGTATCCACGACCAGCCGTCATTCCCGCGAAGGCGGGAATCCGTGCGCCCGGGAGTGGGCGCGATCAGAGAGGTGAAAGTCCTCTTCCGG
>CAZGDK010000128.1:0-8831 GCA_964525155.1 uncultured Smithella sp.
CGGAAATTGTTTTGGGCGATTTTTTCCTTGATCCGCCGCTCGCTCATCGTATGGGAGGCTTCCCACCAGCCCGAAAGCGGAATCGAAACGGTGCCGAAGACCATGGCATTGTTGGAGCCGTCGCCTTCATCCATTTTCATGTAAAGTCCGGCGACGCCAATGCCCGCCTGCGGCAGATATTCCCCGAGTTTGATTTTGCTCTTTAATTCCTCCGCCCGGACCGACGCATCCAATAATTTGTATTCAGGGCGGGATTCCACGGCGGCCTTGTGATCGATGAAGTAAGCTTGCGGATCACCCGCCGCATCCGGCGCATCCGAAAGGACAAGCTGCGGATCGTATGGGATTCCGATGTATTGGCAAAACGCCATGGCGGCAAGCGTCCGGCCGTTTTCGGCCTTCGATTTTTTCAGCAACACCTCGCTTTGCTTCAACCGGACTTTCAGCACATCGTTTTTAAGGACGATGCCCGCATCATATGCGTCCTGCGTCTGGGCAAGAAGCCTGTTTAATAATTCTTCGTATTTCTGAAGCGTCCGTAGTTTTTCGTCAAGCGACACGACCTGCCAGTAGAGTTCTTCCGTTTTAAGCAGCACGTCGTTTTGAGAAAGATTGCTTTTGAGTTTGCCGACATCCTCTCCGAGCGACGCCAGCCGGTTGGTATTCACAATTCTGCCACCCGCGAAAACGGGCTGAATGGCGGAGACCATGCCCACGGTTCCTTTTTTGAGCAGTCCCGCGTCAACCGGAATGTTCATAACCGTCGTATGAATATTGACAAGATTGTCGTCGGCGCTGAACATCGCTCCGCCGGCGCTCACGGACGGAAAATAGTGCGTGAAGGCCGCTTTCTTTTGTTCGCGCGCGGCCTCGATTTCGAGACGGCTGTTTTGAATCTTACAGTTGTTTTGCAGCGCAAACTGTTTGCTTTGATTAAGCGTCAGGGGTTGCGAGGCGTTGGCTAAACCCGTACACAAAAGCATCATCATCAACAATGCGTAACCTATCTTTTTCATGCTTTCTCACTCTCCGGCATGTTGCCAAAATCAGATCGATGGAAATAGTAATACAGCACCGGCATCACAAGCAGCGACAGGACCAGGCCGAATATCAGGCCGAAGCAGATGACCGCCCCCAGCGGCCCCCATAGCGACGACCCGCTGAGAATCATGGGGATCACGCCGACCGCCGCCGCCGCCGCTGTCAGGAAGATGGGGCGCATCCGGCGCTTGGCCGCGGATACGGCCGCTTCTGCAAGCGTATGCCCGTGTTCCCGGCGCAGCTCTTCGGCATACGAGACATAGATAATGCCGTTTCGCACCACAATCCCCATCAGGCTGGTAATGCCCACAAACGCCGTGACGCTCATGGGGTAGCCGGTAAGCCAGATGCCTACCGCCGCGCCGAAAATGGTCAGCGGCATCGTCAGCATGATCAAGAGCGATGTTTTGACATTGCGAAACTGGAGCATCAGAATCAGGAAGATGATGGCGATGCTCGCCGCCAGAGCGTAATACATCGGCGTTACGGCTTCGATGTTTTCCTCGTACTCTCCTCCGTATTCAATGCTTACGCCTTCCGGCAAAGACAGTTTATCGATCCGGGGTTTCACCCGGTTAAAAATGGTAGAGGAATAAACGTCTCTGGCCACATCCGCCTGCACGGTGATCGTGCGCACGCCGTTTCGCCGCACGATTTCGCCCTCCGTCCATCCCGGTTTAAGCCCCGCCAGTTGACGAAGCGGCGCCTGTGTGGCCAGTATCGGCGACATCACATACAGATTATTGATATCGTCAACGTTCGATCTTGTTTTCTTATCGATTCTCAGTTTGACATCGACGGGGTAATCCCCTTCCCAAATGGTGGCGACGGGAAACCCTTTGGTTCCCGCCATCAAAGAATAACCAAGCGACGCGCCGGAATATCCGAGACGGTTTGCTTCATCTTTTTTAATATCCAGGTCGATGGTCTGGAGCGGCTGCCGGTAATCCGTGCGCACGGCCTGCGTACCTTCCGTCTTGCGCAGGATATCGGACACCTGACCGGCAACCTTCCGGATCGTTTCGATGCCGTCTCCGGAAATGCGGACTTCGAGCGGTGTTTTGAACATCGCCATTTCCAGTTGTTTCCATTTGACCTGCGCCAGGGGATAGTGATTTTCGTATTTCCGGCTGTACTCGGCCAGCATCTGAATCGTTGCATCGTTGGATGTTGTCAAAACGATCAACTGGCCGTAGTTTTTTGCGGGAAAGTTCGGAGCATACGTCGTATGAAACCTAGGCGAACTTGTTCCGACAAACGATGTGACCACCAAAACGCGCGCATCCTTCATGAGCATCGCCTCCAGGTCCTGCATCACGGCATCGGTTTGTTTAAGCGAGCTTCCCTGCGGCAGATAGACTTCCACGGCAAACTGGTTGCGCTCGATTGTGGGGAACGGCTGCTGAGGCGTCAGGGCGAGAATTCCAAGCCCCACGGCAAACGACAACCCGCCAATGAGCACAATTGTTTTCTTCCGGGCAAATGCTCCCGCAAGCTGCCGATCATAAAATTTTTGAATACCTTCCAGAAAGGCGGCTTTTCGTCCCTTGTGCGCATCGTTTTTCAGGCCGCATTTAATATAGGTATAGCTCAATAGCGGCGCCAGAACGGCGGACGTAAAAAGCGACATAAACAAAGCAAGTGAAATGGTCGGCGGCATGGATTTGATAAAATCCTGCGTGATGCCGGTCATGAAATACCAGTTCGGGATGAAGCAGAAAATTAAAATGAGCGTCGCGGAGAACACCGAGCCAAAAAGTTCCGTGACGCTCCGGGAAGCGGCCTCGGCGGGTGTGACATTCTGGTCGAGCTTTTCCACGTAGTTGTCGATAATCACGATGGCGTTATCCACCACCATGCCCAGAACCACGATGAGCGACGCCAGCGATACGGTCTGCAAATCCAGCCCGACCATCCACATGATGCCCAGCGTCGTCAGAATGGAAATCGGGATCGCCGACGCGGCCACGACGGCCACCCGCAGGGGGAGAAGAAGGAAGGTGACCAGAATGACCGCGGCAATGGCAATCCCGAAATCCTTGAGAAACGACTTGATCGCATGCGAAACGGCGTCAGGCGTATTGGAGATGGTGACGATTTGAATATCCGGAGGAAGCGTTTTGGAAAATTTCTCGATACGTCCACCCACGTCTTTCCCGAATTTCACGATATTATGTCCGGTCTGCATCTCCAGCGAAACGATCAGGCATTTCTTTCCGTTCGCGCGGATATGGGAAGCCGGCTCATCGTATTCACGCACGACGCGCGCCACGTCTTTCACGCGCACAATACTGCCGCGCGGATCGGCGTGAATGATCTGATTGGCCACATCCTGTTCGGTTTTAAAAGACGCGGGGATGTGAATCGGCCGCGACAGGATTCCGTCATCGACCTCGCCGGCGTATCCGATGGTGGTTTGCGGCTTCAGCGCGGCAAGCAGTGTAACCGGCTTGATGCCGTAGTGAGTGAGCTTGGCGTCATCGATATAAACGCTGATCTGTTCTTTTTGCAGACCGTAATGTTTCACCCGCGAGACCGACGGCACCTTGCGGACATCGTCCTCGAACCGTTGAATATAATCTTCCAGCTCCTTGTATGTTTTCGTGTCGGACTGCACCGCCAGCAACAGCGCCGACGTATTGCCGAAATCGTTGTCCGCCGTAAGCTGTAGAACGCCTGCGGGAAGTTCGCTCTTAAGTTCGTTCAGCCCGTGGCGGAGTTTGACCCAAAACGCATCCGGATCTTTTTCTTTCTCGGAGACTTCAACATACACCACCATGACATTTTCTTTGGAGATCGAGTAGGTCTTGGACCGTTTGACCGAACCGTACCGGAATAAATAGTTCTCCACTTTCGACGTCAGTTGTTCTTCAATCTGATGCGACGTCGCGCCGGGATAAATGCCGATGATCAACCCTTGGCGGATTTTGAATTCGGGGAATTCATCTCGCGGCATCTGAACCAGCGCAACAACACCTGTAACAATGAGAACCGCCGTGATCAGGTACAAAACCTGTTTGTAGAGCTGCAAAAAGTCAAAGTACGAAGAAGTTGTTTTCATGGCGTTTATCCGTCCGCAATATCAGTGTTGGGTCATCTGCACAGGGGCTTGATCGGTAAGCTTATGCTGCCCCGCCGTCACAACCAGTTCGTTTCCCTGCAATCCCTCGACAATTTCAATTCCGGACGGGACGATTTTTCCGGCTTTGACAAATTTCCGGAGGGCGATATTTTTTGCCGCATCGACGGCATAAACAAAATTTCTGCCCGTTTCATCGACCAAAACGGCCTCGCCGGGCACAACCGGAACTTGCCTGACTCGCGTATTGGCAAGCGTCACGCTGCACACCATGCCGGGTTTGATTTGGTTGCCGGCATTGGCAATCCCGATTTTGACGGGATAGGTGCGCGACAGCGGGTCGGCCACAACGCCCGCTTCTTCAATGACGCCGTCGAAGGACATATCCAGCGCGCCGATTTTGACGCGCGCCTTTTGGCCTTTTGAAATCGCCGGAATTTCATTTTCCGGAACCGCCACCCGAGCAAAGACCTTGTCGATCTTTACGATTGTAATCGACGTGACATTGGGCATGGCCACCATGCCCGGCTCGATGGCGCGTTTGCCGACTTTGCCGCTTGCCGTCGCGTAAAGGCGGCAGTCATCCAGATTTTTTTTGGCGATGGCCGCGGCGGCTCTGGCCTGCTGCAATTTCGTCTCAATTTCGACATATTTGATTTCCGCAAGATTGCCTTTTTTATACATCCGCTCCAGCCGTTTATAGGCATCTTCGGCCTGCACTGCGGCGGCCTGCGCCATGTCATGGGAATTCTTATGCGACGTCGCGTCGAGCGTGGCCAAAAGCTGCCCTTTTTGAACCGCGTCGCCTTCGGCCACCAAAACCTTCGTTACGGTTCCCGGCACGGGAAAGCTGTGCGGAAGAGTTTGGGACTCTTCAATCGTTCCGCTGTAGGCAAAATCGTCAAACGAACCGGCCACGATAACTTTTTTTACATCGACCGCAACCGGCCGGGGCGGGGCGTCAACATTTGATCGACAGGCCGCCACGCAAAAAACAAGAATCAATACAGCAATAAAAATTTGTTTATTCATAATCCCCCAATTGCCAGCAGTTGTAATCCACCAGGCCGAACTGCCTGAGGATGTCGGCCGCATATTTTGCCATGTCCGTACCCATGACCTTGTCTTTTTCGGTCTCCGAGGTGATCACCAGCGCAAAATCGCCGGGGATGGATGAATGGACGTAGAAATCGGCCTTCGACAAATTGTGTTTTTCAACAATCCGGCAAAACTTTTTCAGATACGTGCGGGCTTCGTTTTCGTTAATGCCCGCCGTTCTTAAAGAGATGATTTCCAGCCATTTCATTTTTTAATCCTCCAACCGGACATTTGTATTGCTCAAAATATGCCAAAATAAAAACGCAATAATTTCAATAATATATAATTTACACTTCTAAGAAGTGCGGAATAAAACAGAATATAAGTGTTGCATTAAACAATTCATCTGCTAAAGTGCGGAATACAATAGACGAAAGAAGAGGTGGGTAATTACGCGTACGGATGGAAAAAACACTGGCCCGAGACGGGGAGATTACCCACCAGGGCATGTTCCCCCTCTTTTCTAAAGAGGGCATAGGGGGAGATTTCATATGCCGGATTCTACTTACAAATCCCCCTTAATCCCCCTTTAGAAAAGGGGGAAAACCCTGGACGGACATGAGTTCCTTCCGTTTTTAACCCGGATGCATCACACGGTGCAAGGGCTCGTAATGTCGAACATGAATTACGACACAGTCTCTCCAAAGTGACATACGGAGCAAATATTATGGTCGATGAAAAAGATTTTTTCCGGGAAGCCACACTGCGCATTTGCGGCAGTCTGGAAATTGAAAAAGCGCTTTGGGATTGCCTGATGTACATCCGTCAATATATTCCGGCGGACATGATGGTCATGAGCACATACAACCAGGAAACAGGCGTCGGCGAAAGCATCGCCGAAGCTGATGTAAGCGGTGGGAAAATCACATCACAACAGATTGCCACACACCTGGACACCCGCGACGCCATCTCCAAAATCCTATGCACGCCCCACAGCGCGCCTCCCATGATCATCGCCGACCGCATGGCCGATCATCCCATCACCCGGACATTATCGCAGATCGGCATTCGGCCGGATGCATCCGTCATGGGAATGGGGCCAAAACCGGAATGGAATTTACACTGCGGCATCGGGGTGATCAATTACGCGGGAGTTAAGTACACACAGGAGCACCAGCGTCTTTTCGCCATGCTTAATGAACCGTTTGCCATTGCCTTAATCAATTACATGCGCTACCGGGAAGTCATGCGCCTGAAAGATATTCTGGCCGACGACAACCGGTATTTGCAAGACGAGCTGCGCGAACAAAAAGGCGAAGACATTGTCGGCGCGAATTTCGGACTGAAGCAGGCCATGGAAATGGTCCGCCAGGTCGCGCCGCTGGCGAGTCCCGTGCTTCTTTTAGGCGAAACCGGCACGGGCAAGGAAGTGATCGCCAATGCCATTCACAATCTCTCGGCGCGACGCGGCGGGCCGTTCATCAAGGTCAATTGCGGGGCCATTCCGGAATCGCTCATGGACAGCGAACTGTTCGGGCACGAAAAAGGCGCGTTTACCGGAGCGCTGTTTCAGAAACGCGGGCGCTTTGAACGGGCCGACGGCGGCACGATCTTTCTGGATGAAATCGGGGAGCTGACGCCCGGCGCGCAAGTCAGATTGCTGCGCGTGCTTCAGGAAAAGGAAATCGAACGCGTCGGCGGCTCAAGCCCCGTCCGGCTCGACATCCGCGTGATAGCGGCCACGCACCGCAACCTGGAAACCATGCTGGCCAAGGGCATTTTCCGTGAAGATCTTTATTTCCGGCTGAAAGTTTTTCCCATCGTCATCCCGCCGCTTCGGCAGAGGCGCACGGATATTCCCGCGCTGTTGCAGCATTTTCTTCTGAAAAAATCGCGGGAGATGGGGCTTGCGGACATTCCGTCGCCGGCTTCGGGTGTCATCGATAAACTGATGCAATACGACTGGCCGGGCAACGTCCGCGAACTGCAAAACGCCGTTGAGCGCGCCATTATTCTCAGCCAGGGCCAACCGCTTGCGTTTGATGAAATCGGCGCGGCGCCCCCCAAAGCGGCTGGAGACGCACACAAAGCGGAGCCCTCCAATTTTGATTTTGACGAGACGGTGGCAAGCCACATCCGGCGCGCGCTTGAGGCCTCCGGCGGCCGGGTGGACGGAGAGAAAGGCGCGGCCCGGCTTTTGAACATGAACCCCTCGACGCTACGGACCAAAATGAGAAAGATGGGGATACCGTTTGGAAGAAAGGCGCAGGGTTCAAAGGACAAGGTTGAAGGATCAAGGATCAAGGAAGAAAAAAGATAAATGCTTTGCCTGGAAAAATGGTCATGCTTTTAATGTCAAAATCATTGATTATCATTAGCTGATACCGCCCTCAGACTGGCCTTGTTTTTCGGAACCGACGCCCAAAGCTGGATGAATTCGTAAACTCATTATGAGCAAGCAGCCTCCACCTCCGTCACTTCGTGACACCTCCGCCAGCGGAGGACACCAGCCACCAGCTACGAGCTAAGAGCTATCTTCGCTGGTTGAAGCTTGCAGCGTGAATCGAAACATTTGGTTCATGTGCAACCGTGCCCGGCTCCGGAATCCTTTTCCTGTTTTTCTGAACTAATGAAGCGCGCGTTCATTGCCGACTCGATGAATGCTTTTATTTTTTCCGGGTCGATGGATACAAACAATCCTCTGGCTTCTGAATACACGGTTCCGTCTTCATTTCTGACCCGGCCTTTGGCCACAATCTTTTTGCCCCGAGCCTGGACAACCCACATCTCCACGATGGCCGTCGTCTTCAGGGGAAGCATTTTTTTATAATCGATTTCGATTTTCGCCGATACGGCCCGATACCCTTTCAGCCAGACGGCAAGCCCCATGGCTTCGTCGCAGACGGCGGCAATGCTTCCGCCGTGCGCATAACCGGGCGGGCCTTCCGCGGCGGGCCCGAACCAGACGCGGGCCATGAAAGCGTCATCTTTCGTATTTTTATAATAGGTGATTTTAAGGCGGCGGGCATTGCCTCTGCCGCGCAGAAAACTCGATCCGTCGCCATACTCTGTGGGCACATTCACTTCCACCCAGCCGGGCTTTTCCGGCCCATCGGACGGGCGGAGCTTTTTCCCGGCCTCCGTTTTTTTCATAACGGCGCCTCGCCGCCCAGGGCTTTATAAAGAGTGAGAAGATTGCCGCTTCGAACCAGACGCAGCATGATCAATCCCTGCTCGGCGGCGTAAAGCGAGCGCTGCGCGTCGAGCACGGCCAGATAGCTGTCGATTCCCTTGTTGTACCGGGCCTCCGACAGGCGATAGGCAACCCCGACATTCTCCACCAGGGATTGCTGAGCGGTCACACGTTCATGGATCATTCCTTTTTCGGCCAGCGCGTCGGACACTTCCCGAAACGCCGTCTGGATGGATTTTTCATACTGGGCGATGGAAATCTCTTTTTCGATTTTGGTTACATCATAGGCAAACCAGGTGCGGGCGTCAAAAATCGGCATCACGATCTGCGGCGCAAAGGTCCACACACCGGAGCCGGATTTGAAAAGCCCGGCCAGTTCCGCGCTAGCGGTCCCCACGGAAGTGGTAAGCGTAATGCGCGGGAAAAACGCCGCGCGGGCCGCACCGATATTGGCGTTGGCGGCCTTGAGGCGGTGCGCCG
>CAZGDK010000129.1:0-8700 GCA_964525155.1 uncultured Smithella sp.
CGCTTTTTGCGGGCGTGTCCGCGTCGGCCTGCAGACAATCGGCCAGATACCCTTTCTTCAAAATAAACATATCCGTAATCGATTGTGAAACCGTGCGGGCCAGCGCCGCCCAGTTCCGGCGGCCGCCGGGGTCGATCGACGCCAGAAAAACCAGCGCCGCATGCCACAGGGCCTGAATCTCAATGCAATAGCCCCGGCGGGGCGTGCAGGCGGGATAATTGGTGTCCATCCAGGTAAAACAGGCCGGACTGTGGATGAGACCGGAAGCCTCGTCCATGCGGATGCCGTTGCCGGCGCCTTCCGCATAACAACACCCGATGGACAAAACAATATCTTTCACCGTGCGTCCACCGCAGCGCTCGTCAAGAAACACCCGCGTATTGTCTTTTTTAACCAGATCCGCGCACGCGGCGACAAACCACAAAGGCGCGTCGGACGTCGTCCGGTTGCCCGTGCGATGACCGTGAATCATGTTGGGCAGCGTGCCTTGCTCTTCCAGAGCGCCAAAGAGTTTGAGCACCGCGCGCGCATCGTCGGTCATGCCGGCTTCGATGAGCCCGCGGGCAAAAATCAGCGAATCCCGGCCCCAGTCCAGAAACCAGGGATACCCGGCAATCACGGATTTCAACGAATCCCGTTTGACGACAAAAGCCTTCATGCCATGATAGAGCGACTCTTCCACGGACGCCGGCCGCTTCATCCCCGCGACCATGCCGTCCGTCGGCAAAGCCATGTCGCCGGGGACGGCTGAATTCACCGACGCCGTGAGATAAACGGTATCGTTGCCCTGCATCAGAACCGAAAAAAATCCGGGGCTCCACAGGTCCGAGTGGGGATCCATGCCGCGCTGGGCGTCCAGCGGGTGGCTGACCATGTAATGCCATTCGGGCTCGCAGACAAAAAGGCCAGGCGTTATCCGCATGGTCAGACACCGCTGGGGGGCGGGCTCAAAAACAAACGCGGAGCGCTCGGCCGCCGTGGCGGCGGGCCACGCGGTTTCCGGCCCCGTGTAGGCCTTGGTGGTTTCGTGAAAGTTGCGGTCTTCAATATCCGGTCGCAGAATCAACTGAACCGCCTCGTCATCGGTCAGCCTCCCCCGGGTCGGGCCGGCGGGCAGCCTGTAAAAGGTCAGGCGAACGGTGTTTTCACCCGCAAGCATTTCCACCACAATGCGCAAATCAATGCGCTCGCCCTGACCGGTGGGAATCTGACACGACCAGTAACCCGCATTCCCCTCGACGTGGAAGGTGTCGAGGCTGTCGAACCCGATTTCCTGGGAATACCCCTGATACACGACCCAGGCCCGGCATCGCGTGAACATCACACGCCGGTCTTCCGGATAGCGGGAATGAAGATTCGCCGCCAGAAGCGCGTCGTACTTGCTGTTTAACCGGCCCCAGCGGACATGAGCACGGCACATACCACCCAGGCCGTTGGTGGATAAAAAGAGATGCTCCCCGCGCATGAGATCGTTGCGATACAGACGGGTCGGCCACATAAGCTCCGTGCCCGAGCTGAGATAAAGCACGGATGCGCTTTCATGGCGGCTGCCGCTTTTTTCATGCACGGTGAGCTTCAAGGTCCGCCGTATCGAAACGGGCGCGGGCTCGCGCGGCACAAACAGAATAAAATGTCCGCCGTCGGCGGCGGGCAGGCTTTCATCGCAATCGATAATCCGTTCGTTCTCATCGCGCCCGCCCATGATCATGGCTGAAAACGGCGCATCGGCCCTCACCAGAAGAAAATGTCCGGGAGGCGCCATCACTTCACGCCTGAGATCGCGGGGCCACTGCCAGAAAACAACCCGGTGCTCGCCGCTTAACGGATTCCAGACGCGGCAAAATTCGACTGGATTTTCGGCCAGTTCGTCTGCGGCATACGCCAGATCCACATCCGAAATGTCCCTTGTGCCGCGGTAGCAGCCCAGCACGTCCAGCACTTTCGCCTTGCGCTTCTGAAACAGCACGCGCGGCGGCGCCTCCGTCAGATCGCCATCCTGCTTGAGAAGCGCCAGATCGCCCGGATCCGCGGTCAGGCACAGAACCTGGCCCGGCCCGAGCAGACACCCGTGGAAGGAATGAACGCGCGCAAGCAGCACTTCCTGCCCGGTCAGCAGGTCCATGACGGGAACCTGGTCCATGTCCGGCTGCAAATCCCACAGCGCCTCCGACGGATGCTCATCGTCGAGATTGACAACAATCACCAGCTTTTTGCCCGACGGTTGATGAAGGCGTCGCAGCGCCATGACGTTGCCCTCTCCCTGCGTAATCAATTTCAAATCCACCTCGTCAAAAAAAGCGGGATGGAAGCGAAGCAGAATATTGAGACGGCGAATCGCGGCCACCTGATTGACCGGACTTCCCCAGTTGAGCGGATGGGCTTCATGGACGTTGATTTTAACGTCGGCCAGCCATTCGACGCCGTTTGCAAAACCGAACGCGCCCTGGGAGGACGAAAGCGCGCAAAGCGCCGTGCGCATGCGGGCGTAAATGGCCGACCGGGCGGCCAGGCGGTTGTTGTCGTGCGTTTCCGCGTAGTGAACGGCCAGGCCGTCCGTCTTTGAGATGTCGATGGCCTGGGGCAGATACTCGTGGATCTGCGCCCGGTCATAATTCTGGAAAAGCTCCGAATAGGCCCAGTTGAAATTCGTCTGGCAAAGCAGATCCCGGGTCACGGAAACCCGGCCGCCCAGGCCCTCCAGAAGAAAAATCGTCTCGGGAAACTGTTCGCGGACGCAGGCAATAATGTAGGACCAGGCCGGAAGCGGAATCATGTATCCCGCATCGCAGCGGAAACCGTCGACCCCGCGCCGGCGCCAGGTTAAAAAAACATCGGCAATATATTGCCACAGGCCTTTTTGAGAATAATCCAGACTGGTCAAATCCCGCCACACCACACCCCAGGCGCCCGGCGAGTGAATATCGCCCCGGACGTCGCGAATCAGCCAGTCGGGATGCGTTTCGTGAAGGCTGGCGGCCCAGCCGGTGTGGTTGACGGCAATATCGATGATCAGCCCGGCGTGGCGCGCGTGCACGGCGTCCACCAGTTCCAGAAATTGCTGAAGCGGCGTCGCTTTAAAGTCAAAGACGGCCAGAGCCGGATCGATACCGGTAAAATGGAGCGCCGCGTAGGGGCTCCCGAAGCGCCCCATCCGTCCGTAGGTGGTCGGCGTTTGAGAAATGGGCAAGAGGTGCACAAACCGGCACCCCAGCCGGCCAACGATAAAATCCAGTTCGGCAATCAAATCCCGGAATGTTCCGGAGCGCGGAATCACCGTGTAGTTTTTTTCATCCAGAAGACGGATGCAGTCGGCGTCGGCGGCGCAGGCAGGATGCCGCCCGTCTTTATTAGGCCCAAACTGCCGCACAAACGCGTTATAAATGATGTTGGCGGCGCAGGCATTGGCGGGTTCCACATTGACGGAGGTATTATGCCCCTGGGGCCAGCGCGGTGTGATCTTCCCCGCGGGCATGAAAAAACATTTGGCCTCGAAATGCCCCACCTCCGCCAGCGGCAGCGTGATGGTGAAATGCCGATCATCCATGGGCCGCATGGGGATGTCAAACCATTCGGTTCCCAGAAGCGGACGGTTGCCTTCCACCGCCTCGATAACGGCCCGGCGCGCCATCGACGCATGCCCGATATTCGTGCGGATCCACGCCCGGCCTTCGGAGGCGTCCGATAGCGAGAGCGTAAACGTCAGCGTATCGCCGCGAAACATGACGATTCGCGAACCGGGTTGAGGATACTGATAAATGTGGCCTTGCAGATTCATGGACTTTACCGCTCAACCATTTCAAAAGACTCTCTGTGAACGCAGGTAACGATAAGTTTGGAAACGTGTCGGCTCGATAAGAAAAACGCGCAATCAAAACCGTGGGTTTACGTATTTACGTGACGCATCATAACACAAAAGAGGCATCCCGTCTTGTGATTTTGACGCGTATTAAAAAACCCTTCCGGCTTGCGCCGGAAGGGCTCTCGGAAAGGTAGCAGTTGAAAACATGCTACAGGAAAGTTTAAGTAATTTCTCTACGGATCATGCGACAACGGATGCAAAATCCTGAAAAATAATCATGAGCGGATTCAAGCTTAAATATGCTTGCTTGAATCTCTCAGCATCAGAACGCCAAACATGCAAATCAGGTAGAAGATGGAAATAAACGCCATAACCATCGTCAAACCTACCTTCTGCGCCGCGGCGCCCATCACCACCGGCACCAGAGTTGCAATCAGACGCCCGGTTGAGTAACCGGAGGAAACGCCCACGGCCCGGATGTTCGTGGGAAACTGTTCCACGAGGTAAGCGGCCAGAACGGCCCAGATGACCGACGGGCAGCACCAGGCGATGACGCCCAGAATATAGAACATTCTTTCGTCTTCCCATTCAATCCCCATCCACAAGAACAGGGTCACGGCGGATAGGAATCCGCTGATGGCCATAAGTTTGCGTTTGCCGAATTTATCGCCGATCCAACTGGCAAAGAAATAAGCCGCAATTGCCGAAAACTGCAGGATCAAGAGGAAGGACGAATAGGCTTTGGGGGACATGCCTCTTTCGCGGGCCAGAATCGTGGGCAGCCAGGTGTTAACGGCCCAGTACGTGAACATGAGCGACGTACAGATGATCACAACATAGATGAACGAACGGATATTTTCCTTTTTCAGAAGATCGCTAAAACCGACTGCGGCCGCCGCCGGCGCACCGGTGGCAACACCCTTTTTCTTGTCTTCCTGCATTTTAAGCCAGATCGGTGATTCCGGAATGGCAAACTGGATGTAAAGAGCCAGCAAAACAGCCGTTGCGCCAAAGAAGTACAGGAACTGCCAGCCGAAAATCGGAACCAGGAAATGGTTGATGCCAACAATAATGGCGATCCCGACGGGCCAGCCTATCTGCATGTAGGAACTGTACTTGGCGCGTTTTGCCGGTTCGGTATATTCCTGCAGGAGCGTGCCGGCCAGCGCCCATTCCGCGCCCAAGCCCAGACCCGCGAGAAACCGCAGAGCCGCCAGCTGGTAGTAATTGGTTACAAAACCGGTCAAGCCGGTGGTAATACCAAAGAAGGCGATGCACCACACCAGCGCTCTTTTGCGGCCGAATTTGTCGGCCAGCGGACCAAAAATATAACCGCCGGCGCTCATGCCCAGCAACATGCATGTGGCCACAATGCCAAGATGAACAATCATTAAATCAGGCCACGCATTCAACAAAAGCGGCGCGGCCAGAGCAAAAACCCAAATATCCATACCATCAAAGGCAAAGCCCAGAATGGAAATGGCCAAAACTTTTCCCCGATACTTTGCGGGGTCAACAATTGCGCTACTAGAAACTTCAGACATGAAAAAACCTCCCTTGTCTTAACAAGACATCACACGTAAAAATAAAAAACAAAATAAAATCTAAACCAACCTTCCTGTAGGAAACCGCACCTTGTAGCACTTCCCTGTATCTTTCCGATGCCTTGCCGGATTGCCGCCTTGTCCTAAAGCAAGGCGGCAATCCGCAATGCAAAAAAACATTAAAGATCTATCCGTGGGAGGATGGATCTATTTTTTATAACTGTAAAAGCCTTCGCCCGTCTTCTGACCGAATTTGCCTTCGGTGTATTTCTTGACGATTGTGGGAACCGGCAGGTCGGCCGGATTGCCGGACTCATAGAAATGGCTCATGCCGATGTCATAGGCCAGATCGATCCCCGTCAGGTCGAGCAGACGGAAGGGGCCCATCGGATGGCCGGCGCCGTAAACACAGGCTTTATCAATGTCTTCAAAGGACGCCACGCCCATTTCGAGCATCCAGAAGGCTTCTTTATGAATCACGCTGAAAATGCGGTTGAGCACAAATCCGTCGACTTCCTTTTTGACATGGATGGGAATTTTGTCGATTTTCAGGCAGAAATCCATCATGCACTGCGCCGTTTCGTCGGAAACGTGCGGCCCCTGAACCACTTCCACCAGTTTCATTACCAGAGCCGGATTAAAAAAATGCAGATTGCAGACCTGGGACGGACGCTTGGTCGCATCGGCAATGCGGGAGCTGACGATAAAGGAGCTGTTGGTGGCCAGAATGGCGTTGGGCGGCGCGATCTTGTCCAGATCGGCAAAAATCTTGCGCTTCAGATCAATTCTTTCCAGAACGGCTTCGATCACCACGTCGGCTTCTTTGGCGGCTTCTTTCAGATCGCCGGTAAAAGAGATTCTGCCGCGGACCGCTTTCGCATCCGCTTCCGTCATCTTACCTTTAGATACACGGCCGGCCAGATAGCCGTCCGCGAATTTTTCCGCTTTTTCCAAAACGGCCGGAATGACGTCCGTGCAGATCGTCTTGAAACCGGACAGCGCACACTGCAGAGCAATCTGGTGCCCCATATTGCCCGCGCCCACCACACATACATTCTTTACATCACTAATTTTCATTTGTTCTCCTCGCTTTCCATAGTGAAATTTATTCTTACGCCGCACGCGGCTATTATACAACGGTTGTTGGTTGTAGAAGCTATTTTGCCGCCATCGTTTTGTCAAGAATTATTTTTGGGGTTATTGGGGGTGCTGCCGACACTCGGGAATCATCCGGGATCAACAATGATCTCGGTGTGGAGAGAATAAAAAAAGTCCCTCCAGCCGATGTCGCCGGAGGGACTTTCAGAACGATCCTGTACAATATTTTACATGTGGCCTTTTGTATCTCTCAGCATCAAAACGCCAAACATGCAAATGAGGTAAAATACTGAAATGAACGCCATGACGACTGTCAAACCGACCTTCTGAGCCGCGGCACCCATAACCAGAGGAACAAGGGTTGCCACCAGACGCCCGGTCGAGTAACCGGACGAAACACCTACCGCACGGATGTGCGTGGGGAACTGTTCCACCAGGTAAGCGGCCAGAATCGCCCAGATGATTGAGGGGATGCACCAGGCAATGACACCCAGAGCATAGAATACTCTTTCATCTTCCCACTCGATGCCCATCCACAAAAACAGCGTGATGGCCGCAAAAAAACCGCTGATGGCCATGACCGAACGTCTGCCGAATTTGTCACCGGCCCAGCCGGCAACAAAATACCCCGCTACCGCCGCAAACTGCAACACCATCAGGAAGGTCGAAAACGCTTTGGGCGACATGCCTCTTTCCCGGGCCAAAATGGTTGGCAGCCAGGTGTTAACGGCCCAGTACGTGAACATCAGCGAGGTGCAGATAATGGTGACGAAGAGGAAAGACCGGATGTTTTCCTTTTTCAGCAGATCTTTAAAACCTGCCCCTGCCGCTGCTTGCGCAGCCGCCGTCGCTCCGGCTGTCGCGCCCTGTTTTTTGGCTTCCTGCATTTTCACCCAGACAGGAGACTCGGGAATTGCGACCTGAATATAAATAGCCAGCAGTACGGCGGTAGCGCCGGCAAAGTACAGAATCTGCCAGCCGTAGAGCGGAACCAGAAAATGATTGATAAGAACGATCACGGCAATGCCCAGCGGCCAGCCCAGCTGCATCCAGGAGCTGTACTTCGCGCGCTTGGCGGGTTCCGTGTATTCCTGCAAAAGGGTGCCGGCCAGCGCCCATTCCGCGCCCAGCCCCAGGCCTGCCAGAAATCGCAGCGCTGCCAGCTGCATATAATTAGTTACGAAACCGGTGAGACCGGTTGTAATGCCGAAAAAGGCGATACACCAGACCAACGCTTTCTTTCGTCCATACTTATCGGCCAGTGGGCCAAAAATATAACCACCGCAACTCATGCCCAACAGCATACAGGTGGCAACAAAACCAATCTGAACCAGATTAAACGTTTCCCAGGCCTGTAATAAAAGCGGCGCGGCCAGAGCATAAACCCAAATATCCATGCCATCGAAGGCAAATCCCAGAATCGAAATCGCCAGAACTTTTCCTCTGTATTTCGCCGGATCAACCACACTACTTACTGCTGCGGAATCCACTGTTCCATTTAAACCAGCCATGTACCCCCCCTAATAGTAAAAGTAATTCATTCATGCATGCATTTATAATTGCATCTTACACGTCGGTATTAATGAAAAAAAATCGTCCCCCCTTTCTTCCTATTAATTTTTAACATCATCCGCATATCTTGCCGCCTTTCGTAAAAGGACTGTTTGTTTTTTGCAGCCGCATAATTCTTCCGCGCTCATCACCTCATCGACATAGGCGGAAAACCGACCGAAGAATCCTCAAACAAGACGGATGCTTCGACTGCATTCAAAAAACGCCTGAAAACGCTTCTAAAATATTACTATCGTATGGTGTATGGACTATTTTGCCTGAGCTTTTTTGTCAAGTAATTTTTTCAATCATTGCCAGTTGGATTCTTTCTGGTATATATGCACACATCTTGTCGATAGGATTGAACATTTGTTTATGATCCCCAAAAGAGTTGCAGGCGCAGAGCCCAAAACAAAAAGAAATAAAGACGTATTTCAGAAAAGACAGATGCAGATTATTAAGAAAGCCACGAAGCTTTTCATGAAAAAGGGGTATGCGCAAACCACCATGCGCGAAATTTCCAAGGCGACGGACATTGATTTGCGCAATCTGTATTATTTCATTAAAAGCAAAGACGAAATCCTTTTTCTGGTTTGCCAGATGATCCATACGCCGATGATGGAAATCATCAACAGCCGGCGCATCATGGATATTGAAAATCCCGCGGAACAGCTGCAAACCATTTTTCAGGAATTAATCGACTTCGGC
>CAZGDK010000130.1:0-8661 GCA_964525155.1 uncultured Smithella sp.
TGACCACCGATTCTTTCAATCCGGCGTATGAAAGCAGGCGGCTTTCGATTTCCCCCAGCTCAATCCGGAAGCCCCGGATCTTTACCTGGGAATCGATGCGGCCCAGGTATTCCATCTCTCCGTTTGGCAAATACCGGACCAGATCGCCGGATCGATACAGGCGATCATCCGGCATATAGGGATTAGCGATGAATTTTTCAGCCGTCAGTTCCGGGCGATTGAGATAGCCCCGGCCCACGCCGCAGCCGCCCACGCACAACTCGCCCGCCACGCCCACGGGCATGAGTTTCTGCCGCTCATCCATCACATAGGCGGCAAGCGTCGGTATCGGCCTGCCGATATTGCTGATGTTGTTTTCAATTTCACAGGCCCCGATTTCCTTATACGTGACATGAACCGTCGTCTCGGTGATGCCGTACATGTTGATCAACCGAACGTGGGGATATTTTTTCCGCCACGGTGCGAGCTTCGCGGGCATCAACGCTTCGCCGCCGAAGATGATCATACGAACAGCAACATCATGACCTGAGCCCGCCTTTTGATCTTCATCGATCAGATTATAAAACGCGGACGGCGTCTGGTTTAGAATGGTCACCTGTTCGTCTTTCAATAATTCGAGGTAGGTGGCTGTGTCTCTGGCCACCATTTTGGGTACAACCACCAGCCGGCCGCCAAAAAGCAGCGCACCGTACATTTCCCACACGGAAAAATCGAACCCGTAGGAATGGAACATCGTCCAGACATCGCGGTCATTGAAGTCGAACAGATTCCGGTCATTGAAAAACAGCCGCACGACATTGCGGTGCTCGATCATCATCCCCTTGGGCCTGCCGGTCGTCCCCGAGGTGTAGATGATGTAGGCGACATCACTGGGCTTATTTTCATCGCGGGGATTATCTTTATTCGCATGTTCGATGGATGAATCCAGAATATCCAGACGCTCGCCCGGATGTTGAATTTTTTCAAGAATGTCTTTGGTGGACACAAGCACGGCGGCTTTGCTGTCTTCCAGAATATACCGGATGCGGTCTGCGGGATAATCCGGTTCAACGGGCAGATAGGCGCCGCCTGCCTTGAGAATGGCAAGAATCCCCACCACCATCTCCAGAGACCGCTCCAGCACAAGGCCCACAATGGCATCGGGACCTACGCCCTTTTCCCGCAGGCGGTGCGCTACCGCATTGGCGCGCAGGTTTAGCTCGTTGTAAGTCAGCTTTTTATCTTCATACACCAGCGCAATATGCTCCGGCGTCCGGGCCGCCTGCTCTTCAAAGAGCCGGTGGAGCGTTTTTGTGCGGGGATACTCCGCCTTCGTATCGTTGAACCGGTCAAGGATTTCAGCGCGTTCGTCTTGGGACAGCATATTGATGTCGCCAACCGGAATCGCCTGATCGTCCGCCACGGCCTGAAGGATGTTCGTATAATGGCCGAGCATCCTGCGTGCCGTTTCCGGCAGGATGAGGGCGTCGTTGTACTGAAAGGCCAGGCGTAGCGCGTCGCCGCTTTCCACAAAGAACACCATCAGCACCGCGGGCATGTTGACGTAATCCTGGCTGAAGGGCTCGAATTCGAAATCCGTGTCGGCATCCGTCCCGATCGTATCGCTGGTGACCACGTCGAACCCGAAAACGATATCCGTATAGGCAAGATTTTCGATGTCCGAAGACCAGCCCATGTCCTTGACAATGAGGCTCCCCGGATAAGATACATTTTTATAGGCGCAGGCGACCGTTTCCTTGACGCGGTCCACCAGCGCACAAAACGTCATGGAACTTTCCACGAAATCGCGCAGGGGCAGGTCGTTGAGAAACAGCCCCATCGACATTTCCATCTGGGCGTAGGGCCGGTCCACAAAAGGCGAAGAGACAATAATATCCGTCTCGCCCGTATATTTGTGCAGCAGGACTTTAAAGGCGGCAAGGACCATTGTAAAAAGCGACGTCTCCTGAGAGCGCGCAGAGGCTTTGAGCCGCAAGACAAGATCCCGGTCCAGTTCGATGCGAATTTCGCGGCCCGCGCCCAGACGCCGGTTGACATTGCTGAAGTCGGCCGGAGGTTGTAAAAGGCGTGACCCCACCAGCTTGTTAAGCCAATAGTTGCGTTCACGCTCAAACCCGCCCGACTCGATTTTGGCATTCTGCCAGTCGGCATAATCGATGAAATCCACTTCGATTTCCGCAAGAGACGGAGGCAGGTTTTGCTTCAGGCTTTTGTAGACCTCAAGAAGCTCTTTGGCCATTATCCCCATCGACCAGCCGTCAACAATCAGATGATGAATGCAGATCAGCGCAAGGTATTCGCCATCGATTTTTTTCAAAAGCAGCAGACGGATCAAAGGAACGCCGGCAATGTCAAACGGGGTAACGAAATTGCGGCGCAATTCATCGGAAAGAATCCTGTTCTTTGCCTGTTCCTCTTCTCCCGACAGATCCCGATAGTCCAGGGAGAACGCCACGTCGGCATGCAGGGCCTGCAGAGGAATGCCGTCTTCCTGAACCACCGACACCCGAAGCGCGCTGTGGCGGCCAATCAGATACCGGACGGCTTTTTCAAAAATCGCGACATCCAGATTTCCCTTGATCAGAAACGACGCGGACAGATTGTAATTGGAGACGGAGCCTTCGATGTCCTTCTCATACAGGGCTTCAAAATAAATCCCCTTCTGGTTTTCCGTCAGTTTCGTCTTGTAAACAATCTTATCCGTCATTTACACCCCTCAGTACTTTTGAATATTTTGCTTCCCTCTTCCCGCATTGCCCGAATCATGTCATCGAGCGCCGGTCCGCAGCACACATACGTGGAAATTCTGACGGATGTTCTGGTGTGCATGACCACCACATTAATGCCGGTTTTAATATCATCCATATTGATCTTCTTCTGAACGCTCAACTTCGCGTATATTTCTTTCTTGTTGAGTTCATCATCGACATCAGCCTCCGGAACTTCCCCCAGAAAATTAAAAAACAGATAGGTGGGCAGACGATAATCCCCATAGGCAAAGAGCAAGGCCGCCGCATCAAACGCAGCATCGCCCGTCCCGGTGGCAAGGTGGGCAAAATTGACATTGTGCGCCGCGGCAAAGCGGATTCGTTTGTCGATATCCTCCCAGATGCTTTCAAGGCCTGCTTGACTTGAAACATGGATGGGCAATACATCAACAAATTCGCCCAGCATGTGGAAATAGGTTTTATCCTGATAATTCCGGCCGTGATACACGATGCCCACGGGAAGATCGTCTAGGACAAGCATTTTCCGGCAAAATACACAGAAGAGTTCAAAGGCCTTTCCGACAAGCCGCCGCATATCCATCCCCTCCGGCAGAGGAAATTCCAGATCGAAATATTCCACTTCTGTTTTTTGCGACTGCCGAATTTTCGCGGCCGCGCGTTCCAGCGCCCATGCGAACTCTTCCAGCCGAAAGACATCGATTAACTCCGCAGCGCCGATCCCCTGAGGACCGCAAAGAATCTGGCGGACGTAATCGGAATACGATAAGCCCGCATTTGCCGGTTCTTTCGCGTCCGCAGGTGAAGACAGGAGGTATTGATCCAGCACAACGCCGCTTAAACCGTCAAACAGCATGTGATCAATATCCGCATAGAGCCGGTAGAGGCTTTCATGGCATTTAACCAGAAGGAAACGGTAATTCAAGCCGTCCGTTTTCGTAAATTCGCGGTTGAGATACCGCGTAAAAATCAGCTCCATCACCTGCAACTGCGTTATCTGATCAAAGCCTGAAATATCCAGATACGGAAGATAGACGCCCTGGGGCGCTGCATACTGCCGCCAGTAAAGGCCGTCTTCGCGGTCGAACAAAACGCTTTTCAGCATGGCCTGGCTTTCGATCAGCTTTGAATAGCGCATAACTGCATCTTCCGGCTCGATGCATTCCTTCAGCATCAGCCGGGCCCCCGCCAGCCGCACCGGAAGCGTCAGATGCCCTCTTTGCATTGGCGTTGCGGGATATTCGCAAACAACGTCACCCGATAAGATCTTTTTATGAAATTCCGTCTCCTTTTTCTTCACCTCCGACAGAAATTTCTGCACGACCCAGAAAGCGTCCGCCTTTGCAAGCCCCATGGCTTTGGCAAAAGACGGCCCGTCAATGGTTTTTCCGCCGGACGGTAAAAGCTGATCTTCCTTAAGCGGACGCACATAATGCGGATACAAATCGTCTGCAACATTTTCGGCCAGCCACTTTTTAATTTCAGCTTTTTTCTCTTCCAGCGTCGGGGGCAGATACAGGACGTTGATCGCCGTGCCCTCCACGCTATATTGAACCGGAATGCATTTCGCACCGAAGCGTTCGGAGAGTTTTTCACCTATCCCGGAGGGGCTGGCTATTTTTTCTTTAAGGGCCTTTTCGCTGTTTTGATCCAGGCGCGAAGCCAGTTCCCGGATGGTCGGATATTTAAAGATATCGGCAAGGCCCATGGCTTTGCCCAATGCCTTTTCCATCCGGGCAGCAAGCGTTATCGCCTTGACGGAATGTCCGCCGATTTCAAAGAAATTATCCTTCACGCCGATTTGATCCAGTTCCAGAACCTCCTGCCAGATGCTAACCAGCGTCTTTTCCAGCGCGCTTTGCGGCGGCTCGTACGCCCTGCCGGTTTTGATCATTCCCGACGGAGCGGGCAATGCCTTGCGGTTGATTTTTCCCGTAGCCGTCAAAGGAATTTTGTCAATTTTCATAAAACAGGACGGCAGCATGTAATCGGGAAGCTTCCCCTGCAGGTGTTCGCGGAGCTCTCCTGTGGAGATTTCTTTTTCCGATACAAAATAAGCGCACAGATATTTGCCGCCGGACGGATCATCCCTTTCCGTCACGACGGCTTCATCAATTTCGGGATGCGAAAGCATTCGGCTTTCGATTTCGCCCAGTTCAATGCGGAACCCGCGAATTTTGACCTGAGCATCGATTCGCCCCAGAAACTCGATATTCCCGTCCGGGAGAAATCGCGCCAGATCGCCGGTGCGATATAACCTTGCGCCGGGAGTAAACGGGTTTGACGCGAATTTTTCGCCCGTAAGTTCTTCGTTTTTATAGTAGCCCCGGGCCACGCCGTCGCCGCCGATGAGCAATTCTCCGAAGATCCCCGCGGGCTGGAGCCGGTTTAAAGCATCCACGATATAGATTTGCGTATTCAAAATTGGCTTGCCGATAGTGATAAAAGAATCTTTCGTCACGTCCCTGACTGTGGACCAGACAGTTGTTTCCGTGGGACCGTAAATATTGAAGATTTTCCCGGCATAGACGCCGCGCAGGGCATTGAGAAGGTTGAGCGGCAGTGCCTCGCCGCCAATAATGATCGTGTCCGGAATCTTCAGGGCATCTTTGGCGCCAGACGAACTCAACAGGATCTGAAGCCTCGACGGCGTCAGCTGCAGCATATTGATCCCGTTTTGGCGGATTAGATCAACAATGGCTTCCGGATCTTTTTGCTGATCTTCACGGGCGATATGCACCTCCATGCCGGAGGCAAGCGGCAGAAGGGTTTCGAGGGCAAAAATATCGAAGCTGATGGTGGTGAGCGCCAGAACCTTTCTTCCGGAACCGAAATCGGCCACACGCTTCATGGCGGCAATAAAATTGTTCATGTTGCCGTGTTCAATCATGACGCCCTTGGGATTGCCTGTGGACCCCGAGGTAAACATCACATACAAAAGGTTATCGGGCCTGCTGATGTTTTGCAGATTCGACGCGTCCTTGCGGGCGATGCCGTCACTTTCGATATCGATCATGTCGCAGGCCTTTGAAATTCTGCCGGCAAATTTCTTCCGGCTCACAACGATTTCAACGCCGCTGTAACGGATCATATCGTCGATCCGGTCAGGGGGAAATTCCGCATCAATCGGCAAATAGGCTCCGCCGGCTTTGAGAATGCCCAGAAGTCCGGCGATCATCGCGGGGGATCTCTCCACCATCAAACCGACAATGGCTTCCGGCTTCACGCCCTTGTTGCGCAAAAGACGGGCAATCTGATTGGCTTGGCCATTGAGCTCGCGATAAGTCATCTTTTGATCGCCGCAAATCAGGGCCGGGCTCTCAGGCGTTTGGGCCGCCTGCTCTTCAAAGAGTTCATGGACGGCCTTATCCCGCGGATAGTCGCCTTTCGTATCGTTGAAATCATACAGTAACCGTTTGCGCTCTTCATCGCTTAGAATCTCCAGGGCCTTGAGCGCCGCCTGCGGATTTGCAGCCGCCTGCCGCAGCACGTTTAGAAAATGCGCGCCGATTTGGCCGACAAAATCGTCATCGTACACGAAAGCGTTGTAACTCATTCGAACGCGATACGGATCTCCGGGGATAACGGTCATACTGAAGTTGTAATTGACCTGCTCGAACACCTGAACGTCTTCAATTTGAAATCCGTTATCCGACGCCTTCTTGGGGTCGTCCTCGAAGGGAAAGTTTTCAAATACGAGAATATGGTCAATCAGGTCGCTTTTGAGCGGCGTTGCGGATTGAATATCCGCAAGCGGAATGTAGTCATGGGCCCGGCCCTGCAGTGCTTCGGCCTGCGCTTTTTGCAGCAGATCGATCAGGCGCATATCCGGATGCGACGCAATCCGCACCGGCACGGTATTGATAAAGAGACCCACCATGCCTTCCACGCCCTCGATTTCGGAGGGGCGCCCCGAGACAACCGCGCCGAAAACAACGTCACTCGTATTATTGTATCGTTGCAGCAGAATGCCCCAGACGGTCTGGAAGATCGTATTGATGGTGATCTGATGTTCCATGCCGATCCGGGTCATTTTTTCCATGACCGCTTTTTCGATGTCGAAGACATGCAGAGCCTGCCGGTAGCCTTCCTGTCTCCCGCAACCGCCGGGCGGGCAGGCAGGCACGACAGCCTTGTTTTCATAGCCGTCCAGGCGCTTCTTCCAGAAGTCCAATCCCCCGGTTTTGTCCTGCCTCGCAAGCCAGGCAATATAGTTCTTGTAGGGGACAGGAGCATCGAGATTCGGTTCCCGCCCCTGCCGCAGGGCTTCATGGATGTGTAAAAGATCATTGTAGAGAATGCCCAGGCACCAGCCGTCCATCACAATGTGGTGGAAGCTCCAGATCAACCGGTAGCGCTCCGGTCCGATTTGCAATAGCGACACCCGCATCAGCATGTCTTTGGTCGGATCGAATCCCCGCTCCCGGTCGGCCAGCTTGAAGGCTTCTACATCGCTTTCCGGGGTTTCTTCAAAATGAAGGTTGAACTTTCTTTCCTTCAAAACAATCTGGACCGGCCGCCTGGTTTTGTCGTACCGCACAATCGTGCGCAGCGCGTCATGCCTTGCCACCAGACGGCGAAAACTTTCTTCCAGAAGGGCTTGGTCAATCCTACCGCAAAGCGCAAGATCAAACTGCTCAAAATACGCAGGGGATTGCCTGTCCATTAAATAGTGATACAGCATCCCTTCCTGCATGGGAGATAGTACGTATATGTCCTGAATCTTTTGTTCCATCAAGGATTCCTTCTTACTGCTTCACCATTATGAAACATCCATCAAATCTTTTTCCAGATCCCCCAGTTCATCGAGGGTAATGTCTTTGTAGCCCAGGTCTGCGGGGGTTAATTCTACTTCCTCTTTCTGTAAGCAATGACCGATAACCGCCTCCAGTTTCACTTTATAGTCTGACGCCAGGTTACTGATCGTCTCTCGATAATATTCCTTTCGGTTGTATCCGAAATGAATTGTAAGTTTCCCGTCCTTAACATAACCGTTGATGTCGAGCGCGTAAGGCATGCGGTTTTGAAGGCTGATGTCCCGGCCGGTCTTTATGGGCGATAATGCAAATGTGCTTTTGTGTGTCTGAGCAAATTCTCCCAGATAATTGAAACTGATCTCCGGCTCAACGTGCAGTTTGTCCCGCCCCTCTTTCGTCAGGTATTTCAGGATGCCGTAGCCGATCCCCTTTTGTGGTATTCTGCGAAGCTGCTCCTTCGTCTGTTTGATCTGTGTTGACAGGTCATCGTCTTGGTTGATGTCAATGGCTACCGGATACTGGCAGGTAAACCAGCCGATGGTCCGGGTGATGTCAAGCGCCTGCCCGATCTGCTCACGTCCGTGGCCTTCCAGATTGATCAGGATTGTTTTGCTTTTTGTCCAGCCGGAAACAGTTATTCCCAGCGCGGTCAGGAGCAAATCGTTGATTTCAGTGTTGTACGCCCGGTTGGATTCCTTCAGCAGTTTCCCCGTGGTTGACTCATCAAAGGTTATTTCTACTGTTTCCGCGTTTTGATAAATCTTTTCTTCCGGTGTTGCGTCTTGATCTTTTGGCAGTCTGGAGGACGTCTTTATTCCCTGCCAGTATGCAAGCTCTTCTTTAATATGCTCGTTTGGGGCGTAATCACTCAGGTTTTCGGCCCACATCTTATAGGAATCGGTTTTGGGCGGAAGGGTTATGTTTTCTCCTTTAGCTGCCTGGTCGTAGCCGGTGGTCAAATCTTCCAGAAGGATGCGCCAGGAGACGCCGTCAACGGCCAGGTGGTGGATAACGATCAGCAGGTGATCGCCCGAGTTTGTTTGAAACAGGCAGGCTTTCATCAAAGGCCCCTTGACGATGTTGAGGCTTGACTGGAAGTCGTTGCTTTTTTGTTCGATGAGCACTGCGGCGTCTTGTTCCTTCTTATTAACAGTCTCATAATAGTATCTACATTCGTC
>CAZGDK010000131.1:0-8642 GCA_964525155.1 uncultured Smithella sp.
GCCAGTCCACATCACCACACCCTTAGGGTGTGGGTTTCTCAGATCATCTAAAATGAAAAAAATGTGGTTATTTTTGCTGTTGGTGGCGGTCGTTGCAGCCTTCAGCACACAGGCGATGGCCGTTGATGTAAAAATCAGCGGCGAGTACTATGCAGCCGGCATGTACCAGGACAAGACATCTGTTGTAAAAGATGACGGTACGAGCACCGCTTTCTATTTCCAGCGGCTGCGCATGAACACCGTGTTTGTGGTCAGCCCCGGTTTGACCCTGACCTCCCGCATGGATGTGATGGAACGCGCATGGGGCGCCACCAGAACAGTCGGAGGAGTAGATGCGAACAGCGCCGCAACCAGATCCGAAAATGAAAACATTGCCATGGATCTGCTCTACGTCACCTACACGTCGCCGATCGGCGCTTTCGTCGCCGGTTATCAGATCGATGGCGTCTGGGGCACCGTGTTTGCCGATAACGCCAACGTACTGGGCAAAATCGGTTACCGCTATCAGACCGACAAACTGATGTTCGTTTTGCAGACGGGCAAAAATGTTGAAAACAGCTCCTGGGCAAGTTATCCGGCCACCGCTTCCGACAGAGACAGCAGCTTCGTGACGGCTATCGCTCGCTATGCCTGGAAAACCGGCAGCGTCGGACTTCTGGGCAAATACATCCGTAACGCCACAACCAGAGGCGCTGATTACACGGGCCACCTCTATCTCCTGCTGCCTTACGCCAAAGCACAGGTGGGTCCGGTCGCCCTGCAGGGTGAAATCGTTTACGGTTTCGGTAAAGCCAGAAAATATGAAACCGACACGGCAGACAGAAATGTCAACCAGCTGGCCGCATGGATTGACGCGCAGGCCGATTTCGGCATGTTCTACGCCGGCGGTTCGGTTGCTTATCTGTCCGGCGACGACCCCGCATCCGACGATGTGGAAGGCGGCGCGGGCAACAACGGCGGCCGGGAATGGAATCCCTGCCTGATCATGTTCAACTACGACCGCACCTTCTGGGCGGGCAATATCGCCGGTTACGACACGACCGCTCAGAGCGGCCCGATGACGAACGCTTACTTTGCTCAGATTCGCGGCGGCGTCAAACCGATTGACAAAGTGGACGTAATGATGTCTCTGTCCTGGGCGCACGCTGATAAGACTCTGGCGACCCAGTGGGAAAGCAGAGAATACGGCTACGAAGTGGATCTGACCGCTACCTATAAAATCACCAACAACCTGTCCTACATGCTGGGCGGCGCTTACTGGTTTGTCGGCGACTGGTACAAAGGCACATCCTCCACCGGCCACGACATCAACAATAACTACCTGCTCATCAACAAGCTGACCCTGACGTTCTAGGCTATTAGGCTTTAGGCTGTTAGGTTCTCAGGCTAGAACACGACCCGGCGGGGAACTTCCCGCCGGTTTTTTTTATTGCATCAATATATCGATCACGTGCATCACCGCCACCCCCTGATAACAAATACGGAAGAAAAGGTTAGACATTTGTCATCTTTTTGATTAAATCATCGCATATGGCAGATCGGACAAACTTGGAAAATGAATTTTTTCGAGAGGTGAGCGTTCGCATTTGCGGCAGCCTCGAAATCCAAAAAGCGCTCTGGATGTGTCTCCAGTATGTAAAAACCGTTATGCCGGCCGATGAACTGCACATGGCTTTTTACGACCATACCCTGGGTACGATGAAAACCATCGCGATGGCCGATAAACAGGGCGGAAAAACCATCACCGACGACACACCGCTATCCCTCCTGTCGCGCAAGGAACTGGATGAACCGCTTCTGCATCCGCGCGTACGAAATGTCTCATCGATTTCCGATCCCATTTGCCATCATGTCTGCAAACAATGGGGATGGAACGTTTCATCTTTTCTGGTCAACCGGCTGATCGTTGACGGCATCCATATCGGGTCATTCGTCGCGCGGGCCGAAGGCGAAAATCGTTACACCAACGACCATCTGAGACTCTGGACGCTGATCAACGAACCCGCCGCCATCGCCCTGGCCAACTATCTGCAATACAGGGAGCTTTTAAGAATCAAGGATCTGCTCGCCGACGATAAATCCTATTTTCAGTCCGAACTGCGCAAAAATTTCGGCGATAAGGTCATAGGCGCGGATTTCGGTCTTCGGGAGGTCATGCAAAAGGTGCGCATGGTCGCGCCGCTGCCCAGCCCCGTGCTTATAAGCGGCGAGACGGGAACGGGAAAGGAAATCATCGCCAATGCCATTCACGACCACTCCAGACGAAGCGAGGGGCCGCTCATTAAAGTCAACTGCGGGGCTATTCCGGACACGCTCATCGACAGCGTTCTTTTCGGGCATGAAAAAGGGGCCTTCACCGGCGCGCACGAACAGCGCCGGGGGCTTTTCGAGCGCGCCAACGGAGGCACGATCTTTCTGGATGAAGTCTCCGAACTTCCACCCGCGGTTCAGGTGCGGCTTTTGCGCGTATTGCAGGAAAAGGAATTTGAACGCGTCGGAGGCACGACACCCATCAAGGTCGATGTCCGCATCGTATCGGCCACCAACCGCGACCTTCTGTATCTGGTCGAACACAAAAAATTCCGGGAAGACCTTTATTTCCGCCTGATTGTTTTTCCCATCGCCATGCCGCCCCTGCGCGAACGCAAAAGCGACATCCCCGCCCTGGTCGATCACTTCATTCACAAAAAATGCCGCGAAATGGCGCTGCGCACAGCGCCGAGTCTGGGCGCGGGCATGATTGATCAGTTGATGGCCTACGACTGGCCCGGAAACGTTCGCGAACTTGAAAACGCCGTGGAACGGGCCATCATCGTTGGAAACGGCAAGGAGCTGATCTTCAGCGATCTTGTCCGGTTTGCATCGCCTGCCGCGCCTCCGGCTAAGCGCCCCGCTGAAGCCGCCGAAGACGACGCCACGAATCTCGCAGAGATGGAAGCCCGGCACATCCGCCGCATCCTCGTCAAAACCAAAGGAAAAATTAACGGTCCGGGAGGCGCGGCCGAGCTTTTAAACATGAATACGGGAACGCTGAGGCACCGGATGAAAAAACTGGGCATCCCTTTCGGACGCAAGGCAAAACCATAAGGACAAACCATCATGACCCACTCTTTTGACATTTCCGCCTTCATTGATCAACGCCCGGTCGGCGTCTATCAAATCCGTATTCTGGCCGCCTGTTTCATTATCATGCTTCTGGACGGTTTTGACATGCAGGTCATCGGCCTGGCTCTGCCCGCGCTTGCCCGCGACTGGGGGCTTAGCCCCAGGGATTTCGGTCTGGCGCTGACGGCGGGACCGGTGGGCATGCTGATCGGCGCGGCCCTGCTCGGGCCGCTGGCCGACCGCTACGGCCGGAAATGGCCGGTGGTTGCATCAGTCGCCATGTTCGGTCTTTTCACCGTCCTGACGGTCTTCGCCAAGACGCCCACGGCTCTGGCCTGGATGCGATTTCTGACGGGCCTGGGATTGGGGGGCGTCATTCCCAATATTGTCGCCCTGTCGGCCGAATACATTCCGGAACGCTACCGGGGGACGCTCAGCACCCTGACCTACACCGGCGTGCCGCTGGGCGCGCTGGCAAGCGGCCTTTTCGGAACCTGGTTTATACCCCTCTACGGGTGGCAAACCGTTTTTTACATCGGAGGTCTGGTCCCGCTGGCCATTGCCTTTTACGCCGTTTTTGCGCTTCCGGAATCCATCCGCTTTCTGGCCACGCGGCCGGAGCAAAATCCGAAGACCACCCGGATTCTCCGCCGGATCGCGCCGGATGTGCGGCTGTCGTCAGACATCCATTTTATGCTTCATGAAACCGCGCAGAAAAAAACGGGCGTGGCCGCTCTGTTCGGTCCGGGGCGCACCCTCCCCACGGTGTTTCTCACGCTGGTCTTCGTGGCCAATACCTTCGGCGTTTATTTTTTCATGAGCTGGCTGCCCGTTTTGATGAAACAATCCGGGCTCTCCATGACCTTCGCTTTGCTTTCAACCGTTTTGTTAAACGGCGGCGGCGCGCTGGGCACGGCCACGCTGGGCCATCTGATTGACCGCTTCGGCGTTTTCAAGGTCATGGCGGTCAGTTATTTTATCGGCGGGCTGGCGATCAGTTGCGTGGGCCTGGGCGGCGGTCCCTTCGTGCTCATTCCCGCCATCTTCATTTCCGGCACCTGCATGATGGGCGCGCAGTGCGCCATGTACGCCGCGGTCGCGCTGGTCTATCCGACCGCCATCCGGGCCACGGGCGTCGGCGCCACCATGGGCTGGGGACGCCTGGGATCGATTCTCGGCCCCGTCGCCGGAACGGTCTTTGTCGCCTTGCAGCTTCCGATTGCGGCGGTTTTTTTTATCGCGGCGCTCCCTATTTTCGCAGCCTCCCTGTTCATCTACATCGTCGGGCGCGTGCCGAAAAATTTCTAAACCTTTACATAGCAGCTCCAAGTGGCACAAAATGTGCTGTATGTTTTGAACCAAATATCCGGTTTTCAAAATTTAACTTCAAGGAGGCAAAAAAATGTTGAAAAAGAAATTTTTTGTTCTGGAGATCTTGCTGAGTTTGCTGTTGGCCTGTTACACACAGGCCGTGGCTGAAACAATGTCGGCGGATGTGGTGGTGGTAGGCGGCGGCGCATCGGGATTGGCCGCCGCGGTGACGGCCGCGGAAGGCGGCGCCAAAGTCATTTTACTCGAAAAGATGGCGGCCCCGGGTGGAACAACCAATTTTTCCGAAGGCGTCTTTGCGGTGGGAAGCCGCCTGCAGCGTGAGAAGAACCTGAATTACACGACGGATTGGGCGTTCAAGTACATGATGGAATACACCCACTGGCGGGCCAATGCCCGTCTGGCCCGGGCGTTTATCGACAAATCCGCCGATACCATCGACTGGCTGGAAAAGCACGGCGTCAAATTCAAGGAACCCGCCGCCAACTATCCGGGCGGCTACATGACCTGGCATATCATCGACGGCCGCGGCAAGGCGCTGGCTCAGACCCTTTACGCCAAGGCGCAGGAAAAAGGCGCGACGGTTCTGCTGAAAACATCGGGCAAGGAACTTATTAAAGACGGCAAAGGCCGCATTTCCGGCATCAAGGCCGTGGGATCGGACGGCAAAGAGATCCGGATCAACACCCGGGTGGTCGTCATCGCCTCCGGCGGCTATATCAACAATAAGGAAATGCTGGCCAAATACACGGCTTTCGGCCCGGACATCGTCCCGGTCGGCAGCAAGGATAAAACCGGCGAAGGCATTCAGATGGCCTGGGCGGCGGGCGCGGATTCCTTCGGCACCGATGTTCTTCAGCTTTACCGTCCCGGCATTCCGGGGGAAGGCCCCGAATCTCATCTCAACGCCCCGGCGCGCCAGCCTTACCTGTGGGTCAACCAGCTGGGCGAACGCTTCTGCGACGAAAGCATCATCTTCTCCTGGCCCTACGCCGGCAACGCTCTGGCCAACCAGCCCGGACGCGTGATGTATGTCATCTTTGATGAAAACACCAAAAAGTACATGATGGAAAAAGGCATCGACGTAGGCGTGGGCGTGATGGTTCCCGTGGCCACCAAACTGACCCGGCTCGACGGCGACTTGCAGCGCGGCATCGACAAGGGCTTTGTATTTGTCGGATCATCCATTAAGGAACTCGCCTACAAAATGAAAGTAGACGCAAAACGCCTTCAGGCGACCATTGACGAGTACAACAAGATGTCCGATCAGCGCCAGGACACGCTGTTTGTCAAGGATGCCAAATATATTCAGCCGGTCCGGACCGCGAAGTTTTACGCCATGAAAGCCGTTCCCTTCGCGCTGGGCACGCTGGGCGGCATCAAGATCAACCATAAAACCGAAGTGCTGGGCAAGAACCAGGAAGCGATTCCCGGCTTGTATGCTGTCGGCAATGACGCGGGCGGCCTGTATGGCGACAGCTATGACGTCGTCCTCGCGGGAAGCACGCTGGGATTTGCCGTAAACTCCGGACGCATCGCCGGCGAAAATGCTTTGCAGTATCTTAAATAACTGATCTCTCCCGTGGGGAAAAGCCGGAGAAACAAGACACGCCTGTTTCTCCGGCTTTTTTATGAAGGGAGCAAAGCAGGTCTCTTTTGGCCTGATAAAAATCCGGAAGGGAAAGATACTTATCTTTTTGCTCCAGAAATTCGGCGTAGGCCAGCTGAGTGGGCGTATGGGAGGCAAACGTGACATACTGGTGGACCTTCTGCAATTCCGCCGAAAGATGTTTCGGAGCCAGACAATAGCTCAGCTTCCAGCCCGTGGCATGATGCGTCTTGCCGAAAGAACTCACGACAAAGCTCCGACAGGCCAGTTCCGGATACCGCGTCATGCTTTCATGGCGACGCCCGTCAAACACGATATGCTCATACACTTCATCGGAGACGATCAGAATATCCGCGCCGGAAATAATATCCATGAGCGCCGCCATGTCCTCGCGGCCGAGAATTGCGCCGCTCGGGTTGTGGGGAGAATTGAGAATCAGAAGCCTGGTCTTTTCAGAGCCAAACATTTGCGACACCTTCCTGCCATATGTTCCTGTCCGGTTCTATTTTTTGACAATACGCCCGTCATCTGTTAATTTTCATGCGGCGGGTGAACCCCCTAATCCTTCATTCGGGTGTGTTTTAAACCGGGAATGGGAACCATCTTATGAGCAACTCACAGCAGAGCGATTCGGACATCAGTCATTCAAGCGCCGCCGCCTCGCCTCTGGAAAAAAAGGCGATACGGCGGATCACCCTCCGGCTGATCCCCTTTATGTTTATTCTGTATATCGTCGCCTACCTGGACCGCGTCAATGTGGGCTTTGCCGCCTTGCAGATGAACGCCGACCTGAAGTTAAGCCATGCGGCCTTCGGATTCGGCAGCGGCATCTTTTTTCTCGGCTACTTCCTTTTTGAAATTCCCAGCAATCTGATCCTGCACAAAATCGGCGCGCGCAAATGGATCGCCCGGATCATGATCACCTGGGGACTCGTTGCCTCGGCCATGATGTTTGTGTCGGGATTAAAAAGCTTTTACGTTTTGCGTTTTCTGCTGGGCCTTGCCGAAGCCGGCTTTTTCCCGGGCATGATTCTCTACCTCACCTACTGGTTTCCCCACAAGTATCTTGCGCGCAATGTGGCGCTTTTCATGACGGCCACGGCGCTGGCCGGTGTTGTGGGCGGTCCGGTATCCGGAGCGCTGCTCGAAATGCACGGCCTTTGGGGACTTGCCGGATGGCATTGGCTTTTCCTGCTGGAAGGCGTGCCGGCGGTTATTCTTGGCGTTGCCGTCTTTTTTTATCTGCCGGAACAGCCGACATCGGCATCCTGGCTGCCCGTAAATGAAAAAGACTGGCTCATCAAAAGACTTGCCGACGAAAGCCTGGAAAAAGCACGGGAACCGGAACGGAACCTTTGGCCGGCCATGAAAAGCGGCCGCGTCTGGGCATTGTGTTTGATTTATTTTACGCTCGTTGTGTCCATGTACGGCATTGCCATGTGGCTGCCGCTGATGCTCAAAAGCGCCACCGGCTTTGATCCTTTACTGATCGGCATGGTTTCGATCATCCCTTATATGGCTGCGGCGGTATTCATGGTTATTATCGGACTTGTATCCGACCGGACCGGGGAGAGAAAACGTTTTCTGGCGGGGTCGCTTATGCTTGCGGCTTTCGGATTTCTGATAACCGTTTATGTTTCTTCCCCCGTCGGCAGCATTGCGGGCCTTGTCATCGCAGCCGCGGGCATCTGGGGCGCGCTGGGCCCCTTCTGGGCGTTTGCCGGTTCTTTCTTAAGCGGTGTGGCGGCCGCAGGCGGCTTTGCCCTGATCAATTCCATCGGCAACCTGGGCGGCTTCACGGGACCGGCGCTGGTGGGGTTCTTCCGGGGCGAAACCGGTTCCTACACGGCGGGCATGGCGCTTCTGGGGCTGATGGTTCTGGCCGGTGGCATCGGGGCCTGCTTTTTGAAGAAAGGGGGCTCTTGAGAAAAGAGCCCCCTAAACGTTTTCTAAACTTCTCGAAAATGGAATACTCCAGAAAAATAAAGAGGAGAACAAAATTATCGAATCGCTTTGCCCTTCTTTTATCTTGATGGAATTCTTGTCGTCACTGAATTAAAGCCGCTTTGAACCAAAGGACGGAATCCAATATCCAGATAATACTGATCAGGATTTTTATAAGGCGGCCAGGTCACCCCCATTTCTTCCACGCTCGGGTTTCCGGTCCGGGCAAAATTAGCCAGCATCCGGACCATAAATTCGGATACCCAGTAATCTTTTTCGGTAAGCCCCGGGTCCAGAGGGTTTGTTGCGGGAACCAGCGCGCCGGGGAACATGCCCATAGTCGGCAATCCGCCCAGCATGTATGAAACATCGCTGCCATGCCAAGCGGTTTGCCCCAAAGCTCTCCAACCATCCGGAACCTGGGTAAAGATGAAAGCATACATATTGGACGTCATGTTTCCGCTCATGGTGAGCATGCGCGGACCGATTGCCGCAGGCGGAATATAGACATATCCCCCCGCCTCTATTTCCTCGCTGGCAACGCTGACCATGAAGGGAACGTCGTTTTGTTGTCCAGCGTCGAAAATATTGGCCAGTGTATCCGGAAGCGACCAGCCGTCGACCGTATAACCGGTTGTATAGTCGGGGCGCGGCG
>CAZGDK010000132.1:0-8545 GCA_964525155.1 uncultured Smithella sp.
GGACCCGGTATGTTACCGTGACCGACAAGGAAGCGATTGAGGCGTTTTTGTTTTTGTCGCGCCAGGAAGGCCTGATTCCCGCGCTGGAGAGCGCGCATGCGATCGCGTATGCGATGAAGCTTGCGCCGACGATGAAGAAAAACAAGATCATTGTCGTTTGCCTTTCGGGTCGCGGCGACAAGGACGCGCAGACGATTATTGAAACGCTGTAGGGAACGCTCGCGAGCGTTCCCTACGGAATTCCCCCTTTTCTAAAGGGGGATTAAGGGGGATTTAAAATCCTCCCCGACCCTCCTTTAGAAAAGGAGGGCCACTGAGCCTTCGGCTCACATTCCTAACCCTCCTTTACGAAAGGAGGGAATAAAAGACGTGAGGAAACTTATGGGACGAATATCAGAAAAATTTGAAGCGCTCAGCGCAAAAAACGAAAAGGCGCTGGTGGTTTATTTAACGGCGGGTGATCCGTCGATGCAAATTACGAAAGAGCTTATTCTGGGCATGGAAAAAGCGGGCGTGGATATTCTTGAAATCGGCGTGCCGTTTTCCGATCCGACGGCGGACGGCCCGGTCATCCAGGCCGCCTCCCAGCGGGCGCTCAAAACCGGGACGACCTTGCAGGGTGTGCTCAAAATGGTGGCCGACATTCGCAGTGCTTCAGAAATTCCTGTTTTGCTCTTCGGCTACTTCAATCCGATCTTCGCCTACGGCGTGGAAAAATTTACCAAAGCCGCGCAGGATGCAGGCGTCGACGGCGTGCTGGTGGTCGATTTGCCCCCGGAAGAAGCGGGGGAATTGCGCCGCCATTCGGATGTTGCGGGACTCGACTTCATTTCACTGGTCGCCCCGACAACCGGCAAGGAACGTTTGAAAACCATTCTCCAAACCGCCACGGGCTTTCTCTACTACATTTCCATTACCGGTGTCACCGGCACCGCCGCGCCGAAAATTGAAGACATCGCCCGTGAAGTCGCCAAAATCCGCAAGCTCACCAAAATGCCGATTGCCGTGGGGTTTGGCATATCCAATGCGCGGCAGGCCAGGGAAATCGGACAGCTTGCCGACGGTATTGTCATCGGCAGCGCGGTGGTCACACTCATTGACGAAAACCGCAATAATCCCGATCTGGTGAAGATCGTGTCCAATTATGTGAAGGAGATCAAGCAGGCGCTTAGGTGATCGTGTCCGCCGGAGAAGGGCGCAATAAGGAAGTGCACAAGGAGACTTGTTATCCGGCATCCAGTATGTTTCCGGATTCCCGCCTGCGCGGGAATGACATTTTTATTTGGTTCATTGCCGGAGTAATAAAAAGGGGGGAACGATGAAATCATTGCGGCAGATATTTTTGATGGCTGTTGTTTTGTGTTTTGCTTCAACGCCGGCCTTTGCTCAAAAAGAACAGGATGTGACCCGGCAGGGGCCGTGCCGGGCGGATATCGAACAATTCTGCAAAAACGTCAAGCCCGGCAAGGGACGCGTGTTGAAATGCATGAAGCAGTACACCACGCATCTTTCGACGGCCTGCGCGGCACATATCAGCGAGGTGAAAGAACAGACCGCTGTATTCAAGAAAGTCTGCAAACGCGATGTTGAAAAATTCTGCCGCGACATGGAACCCGGCGCGGGCAGAGTTCATCGCTGTCTGAAAGAGCATCAGGCGGACTTGGCCGTCCGCTGCGCGGATTATATCAGATAGTGCTTCCAGAATGATCTGACGCTTCTCAAAATCGAAAAGGAATTTCGGAAAAATAAAAACACGCCTGCTTCGTAATGATCGAAACAGGCGTGTTTTTTTAAGAAATACCTACCAGGTCGTTGGATCCCAGCCGTTCATGATTTTGGTGATCGTATAATTGGCGGCTGTGGAATCAGACAGCTGCTTCCGCGAGGAATTGACCACGGCGCCTGTGCCTGTGTTTTTGTATTCGTACATTCTTTCGGTGCTGGGATAGACGCCGCTCATGCTGGTCCACCCGGCTGTTTTGATGTGAGCGCCCAGGGTGCATTTATAATACACCGCCATGGATTTAATTCCCGATGTACTCGGATGCCACGGTCGCCCCAGATAAACGGTATTGGAGCCGTTGGAACCGGCTGTGACATTGCAGTTCATGAAAATCAGACCATAGCTTGTCGAAGAATAGGTGCTGGGAGCGGCAATGGATGCGCCGGACTTCGTGAGAGATCGGATTTCACAGCCATCAAAAATGGCGGTTCCGTTGCCAAAGATGAAGTCCGTATGACCTTCGATGTAGCAGTTTTTGAAATATTGCCGGCCTGTGCCCGACCAGGTCAAAAGCGTGTCCTGATGGCTGTGGAACCGGCAGTTTTTATAAACCTGTTTGTCTCCTTTAGCGTTTAAAGCAACCGCCTGCTTGTTGGCCACCGAGGAGTTGTCGTAATCGAAATCGTTTTTGAAGTAAATGTTTTCCGCCTTGAAGTTAGCGGCTTTGACCGTTACGCTGGCGCTTTGTTCGGTTCCGCCCGCCGCGCTGCTGGAGAGAGAATAGGTGATAATGGTGCCGGTATTGCTTGTCCCTTTTAAATAAACGTAGGTCTTCGTGGCGGGAATGGTGACCTGTTCCTTATAAGTTCCATTTTTGATATTGATGGTGTACCAACTGCTGTTGTTATCCGGAACGGCATTGATAGCCGCCTGCACGGTGGTGTAATTGCCGCTGCCGTCCTTGGCGACGGTGACGGATTTGCCGCCAGACGAACTGGAGCTTGACGACGAAGAACTCGAAGAGCTCGATGAACTGGAAGAGCTCGACGATGAGCTCGATGAACTGGATGAAGACGACCACCAGCCCGAGGTGCTCGAACTTGATGATGTACTCCACCACTGGGCCTGAACGGTTGTGACGTAAGACATGTGTGCGGCGGCAAGGACCAGCAGCGCAAACATGACGGTCAAAAAAACGCTTTTGCTTCTGTTGTACATATACTTTCCTCCTTTAAAGTATCTGAATGGTTATGGGTCTTTGTACGGATATGCAATAAACATGCAATGTGTAGGACTGATGTTGTAGAAATGAATGTGTATAAATATCATGACTGTGGCGCACGGCGCAAAAAACGTTCGGACGGGAAGGCCGGTTGCTCGGACAGATGTGTCTCGTTACGGGACATTGTGAAACAGAGGCGAACACGACGGGCGGTGATTTAATGCCCTCTTTTTCTGTAAAGTTTGACAAACGACAAAGGGATCAGGATTCCGCAGATGATCAGCGCCCCAAGCGCGATGGGACTTTCAATAAAGATGGCGAAGCTGCCCTGCGACATGATGAGCGACCGGCGCAGGTTGGCTTCAAACATGGGACCGAGGACAAATCCCAGGATCAGCGGCGCGGCTTCATAGTCGAATTTCTTAAGCAGATAACCGATGACGCCGAAGCAAAGCATGACGCCCATATCGAAAATGCTGTTGTTGATGCTGTAGGCGCCGACCAGGCAAAATAAAATGATGAGCGGGTAAAGAATCGGATCCGGAATTTTGAGCACCTGAACCCACAAGGGGATGAGCGGCAGATTGAGAATCAGCAAAATAACGTTGCCCAGATACATGCTGGCCAGAACACCCCAGAAAATTTCGGGATGCTGCGTGATCATCATGGGGCCGGGGGTGACTCCGTGAACAAGAAAAGCGCCTAACAAAACGGCCAGCACCACGTTGGGGGGAATGCCCAGCGTCAGAAGCGGAATAAATGATGTGGAGGCGGCGGCATTGTTGGCGGATTCGGGAGCGGCAACGCCTTCAATGGCGCCTTCCCCGAATTTTTCGGGATGCTTTGAAACCCGCCGTTCGACGCCGTAGGAAATGAATGTGGACATTACCGGGCCGCCGCCCGGCAATATGCCCAGAAAAAAACCGATGAGCGTTCCGCGCGCAATGGCCCATCTGGCTTGCAGCCATTGCAGTTTCGTGGGAAACATGTGACGGATTTTAACATTCAGAATTTTGGCGGAAGCGATTTTTTCCAGATTGGCAAAAACTTCCGCCAGGCCAAAAAGGCCGATGGCCAGCGGAACAACACTCAGCCCTTCAAAAAGATGGATGTTGCCCAACGTCATGCGCTGCTGAGAGGTGATCGGGTCAAGACCGATCAGACTCAGGATAATTCCCAAAAGGGCCATGAGCGCCGCCTTGATCATCGAGCGCTGCGCCAGATAGGTGATCAGAGTGAACCCCAGTAAAATGAGCGCAAAATATTCCGGGGGGCCGAATTTCAGCGCCAAGGCGGAAAGCGGTCCGGCGGCCAGTTGCAGGCCGATGAGCCCCGCCGTGCCGGCGATAAATGATCCGAAAACGGCAATGCCCAAAGCCTGCCCCGCCTGGCCCTTGCGCGCCATCGCGTAGCCGTCCAGGCAGGTGACGACGGACGCCGCCTCTCCCGGCACGTTGATGAGAATCGATGTGGTTGAACCGCCGTACATGGCTCCGTTGTAAATTCCGGCAAGCAAAATGATTGCGCCCGCGGGCGGCAGATGAAACGTCAGCGGCAGCAGAATGGAAATGGCGCCCACCGGCCCCAAACCCGGCAGCACGCCGACGAGCGTGCCCAGAAGACAGCCCGCGAAAAGCAACAGTAAATGATGAAGCTCAAAAGCTACGGACAGGCCGTAGATTAATCCGTTTAACGCGTCCAAAAATGCTCCGTTTTCAGGAAAAGGTTAAAATCCCCAAATGCCCCGGGGCAGAGGCGTTTGCAGAAGGAAATGAAAAAGCCCATAGGTGAACAAGACCGAAATAATCGCACCCGGCACGGCCGTCCATAGTTTCATGGACCCCAGCTTGAACAGAATCGTCATGAGCGCTGCCGTCGCAACGACAAAACCCAAAAGCGGGAGCGCCGCAAGGTAGAGGGCCAGTAAAACCGCCGCCGCGAGGGTTTTGATCCAGCCGGTCTTGCGCCACAAATCCGACCAGCGCACGGTGATGGATTTGTCGGCATATGCTGTGCCGAAAAGGGCCAGACTCAAAACCATCATCAGCAGACTGGTCCAGAAAGGCAGAAAGCCGGTCTGGGGATTGGAAAAAGAGCCGATCCCCAGACCCAGAGAGGTCAGAAGGACAAAAGATGCCGAAAGAAATAAAATCATGCTGCTGATTAAATTACGCTGATCCATTAAAATTGTCCTTGCCGCCCGTTTTTATGCCGGGGTCATTCCGGTTTGGTGGCCGCTTCCTTGATGGCGCCGCTGGCAATCAGGCTCCTGTTAATGATCTTCCAGTGGGTTCTCAAAAAGCCGTCGAAGGCTTTGCCGTCATAGTAAACGGGAATCATGTTGATCTTGTCGAGGGTCTCCAGATAGTCTTTGCTTTTTGCCGCCGCGGCAAACGCCTCTTCCAGTCTGCGGGCGACGGCCGGATCGACATCCGCCGGCGCGACAATGGCAAAAACGGCGTCGTTTGCGAAGTCGTAGCCCACTTCTTTCATCGTGGGCACATTAGGGTATTTGGGGGATCGCTTTTCGCTGATGACGGCCAAGAGCCTCGCCTGGCCCGATTTCACGGCGGGAACCAGTTCGGAGGTCAGCGCCGCGAAGTCCACATGGCCGCCAAGCAGTGCGGTGAGGGCCTCCATGCTGCCCTTGTATGGGACATGGATCATCTGCAGTTTGTCCGTGGCGGCGATTTCCTCCACGGCGGCATGCGTCGTGCTGCCCACGCCGGTGGTCGCGTATTTCAATTTGCCGGGGCTTTTGGCCGCCGCCGCGAGCTCCTTGAGTGTTTTCCACGGAGCATCTTTTTTGACGACAATGCCCAGTTGTGGTTCGGTAAACCCGATGATCGTGCGGAAGCTGGTGAACGGTTTGAAGGGCACCTGCTGCTGCTGACTGACGCGAATCAGGACGGAACTGGGCGTGCCGCAGAGCGTATAGCCGTCATGCTTTTGGGCCAGAAGCGAGGCCAGCGCCACTGTTCCCGTCCCGCCGGGCTTATTTTCGATGATGACGGGCTGCCCCAGAATTTTTTCCGCCGATTTGGCCAGCGCCCGCGTGCTTAAATCCATGCTGCCGCCGGGAACAAACCCCACCAAAATGGTGACCGGCCTTTCGGGAAATGCGGCGAAGGCCTGACCGGCGCACATTAAAAAAAAGGCCGCCAGACAAAGCCACAGGGGTGCAACAACTGTCCATTGATTTTTTTTCATGGTGATGTCTCCTGAAATGAAGGTGCGAATTTTTAACTCGGCTCGAAGTATAAAAAGCTTCCCCATGCATGTCAATGATTTTATCCGATTTTATCCGGATATTTCCGGAACAATTATTTCCTTGACAGCAAAAGGCAACCGCACTATAACATTAAAGCTGAACTTTAATGTTTGGAGCAGGGCATGAAACTGAAAATCGGTGAAATTGCAAAACGCAGCGGCGTTCCCGCATCCACCATCCGCTACTATGTCGCCGAAGGGCTGCTGCCCAGGCCGGAAAAGGCCAACGAGAAAATGGCCTATTACGACGAGGCCTGCATCGATCGGCTCGGCATCATTCAAACGCTTCAGGGCAATCGCTACTTCCCGCTGTATCTCATCAAGAACATCCTGCGCCGCCTCGACGACGGTTTAAGCCTGCCGGAAGCGGAAACGGTGGAGAAAACCGTTTTCGGTCTGGCGGATCGCGCCGGTCGCGGCCTGTATGATCGCCAGGCGTTTCTTGCGGCGACGGGGCTTGCGGAAAAAGAACTCAAACAGGCCGAAAAACTGGGCATTTTAATTCCGCACACGGCGGACGCCGAAAGACCGCTGTACAATGAAGATGATGTGCACGTCGGTCGAGACGGGCTTAAAAAACTTCTGGATATGGGCATGGACCTCTCCGAGCTGTCTTTCTGGGCAAGGCTGGGCGCTCAGATTGTCGAAAAGGAGATGGCGCTGCGCCGGAAGATGGTGGTGGGCAAATCCACCCGGGACAATGTTCTCATAACAGCCGAACTCACCCGCGTCGGCGATTTTTATCGTGGCTATATCCTGCGCCGGCTTTTCCAGCGGCAGGTGGAAAAGAATATCCGCAAGAGTTTGAAGAAGAAACGCAAAATACCCGCGGCATCTGCGCGGTCATAAGAAAAGAAGGAGGGTTCCATGTTTAAGACAGCCATTACCGAAATGTTTGGTGTAAAGTATCCGATTATCTGCGGATCCATGATGTGGCTTTGCAGACCGCAGCTGTGCGCGGCCGTCTCGAATGCGGGCGGCATCGGCAATCTGACGGCGGGCAATTATGAAACGGAAGATGACTTCCGGGCGGCCATCCGCGAAACCCGCAAGCTGACGGACAAGCCTTTTTTTGTCGGTATTACGCTTTTGCCGTCGGTTCGGATCACGGCGGAGCATCACAAAATGTACGTCCGCGTCTGCGCGGAAGAGAAAGTGGCCGGCATTGAATTTTCCGGCACGCCGCTGGACAAGGTTGCGGGCATGGGAGCGGTCGAGGAGCTCAAAAAAGCGGGCGTGAAGATGTTCCACAAAGTCGGCGCGGTGCGCCACGCTCTGCATGCGGAAAAGATCGGCTTTGACGGCATTTACGCGGCGGGCATTGAAGAAGGCGGCCATCCGTTAAATGACGATGTGACGACGATGGTGCTCACGCCGCGCATGGTGGCGTCGGTGAAGATTCCGGTGATCACGGTCGGCGGCATTGCCGACGGGCGTACGATGGCCGGGGCGCTGTCCCTGGGCGCGCAGGGCGTCATGATGGCGAGCCGCTTTATCGCCACGAAAGAATGCGACGTGCACGACAATATCAAGCAGGAACTGATCCGCCGCCAGGAAATGGACACAGTCATTTACGGCAAGTCCATCGGCCTGCAGGGCCGCGGCCTCAAGTCGAAAGTGATCGAGGAAGTGCTGGCGATTGAAGCGCGTCACGGCGGATTTGAAGAATTGATTCCGCTTCTGTCCGGGCAGAAAGTCAAACAGGCCTGGGAAACCGGCGACGTCAATTACGCGCCGCTGATGGTCGGCCAGTCCATCGGGCTCATTTCCGACATTCCGACCTGTACTGAGCTTTTGGCGCGGATGGAGACGGAAGCGCGCGCGTCTCTTTTGGCCGCCTCGAAGCTCTGCGGCATCTGACGATAAACGCGAGGAGTTGTCAAACGGGCCCCTTTTTCAAGGCGGGGGCGGTAGAGTTTTTCCTTTGCGTCCCCCTTAACGTTTCTCTGCCGCTCCCGTTCATGGCGCATGGATCATCAATATAACCTTTAAAGGAGATAGTATGAAAACACGATTGACTGAAATGGTCGGCATCAAGTATCCCATCGTGCTTTCCGGCATGAGCTGGATCAGCACGCCCAAAATGGTTGCGGCGGTTTCCAACGCGGGGGGACTGGGCATTCTGGCGACAGGCCCTTTGTCGAAGGACCAGACGCGCGAAGCGATTCGCGAGGTCCGCAAACTGACCGACAAGCCGTTTGGCGCCAACGCCTCGCTCATGTTTCCGGGCGCGGCGGAAAACGCGAAAGTCCTGTTGCAGGAAAAAGTGCCGGTGATCAACTTCGCGCTGGGCAAAGGCGACTGGATTGTGAAGGAAGCGCACAAATACG
>CAZGDK010000133.1:0-2261 GCA_964525155.1 uncultured Smithella sp.
GCGGCGGTAGATGCCGGCTGGCGTCCCCAGAAAGATCAGGTCGGTCAGACCGGTAAGGTCGTTTCCCCGAACCTGTACATTGCTTGCGGTATTTCCGGCGCGATTCAGCATCTGGCCGGCATGAGCTCATCCAAATGCATCGTCGCCATCAACAAAGATGCCGAAGCCCCGATCTTCACGAAAGCGGATTACGGCGTGGTGGATGACCTGTTCAAGGTCGTACCCGAGTTGACGGCTGTCTGCAAGAAGCTGGTTGCCTAATCAATAATCCCAGAGGTCTTTGCCGCCCGAGATGAGGCGGCAAAGACCTCGCCTTTTTGAAAAAGTAAAGGCCCCTCAAGTTTTGTTGGAGGATCAATGAAGACACATGAATTTGGAATAGGTAATGAAGGTCGTGAGGTTTTCTGGAACATTCCCCTTCCGTCGTTTGAAATTTTGCTTTTTGCACTTACAGCCGTCGCTTTAGCGATCATGGGGTACGGTATCTATCGGCGCTGGCTGATGTGGAAGGCCATGGGAAAGCCGGAGATGCGTCTGGACGATATGCAGGCAAGAGTTAAAACGGTTCTTTCGGAAATCTTCCTGCAGAAAAAAGTTTTAAAAGATCCTTTTCCGGGGATCATGCACGCGCTTATATTTTTTGGCTTTTTTGTTTTAATTTTCGGAGCCGCGTTTGACGCAGGACAGCATCACATCACGGAACCGCTCTTCAGCTGGACATTCCTTAAGGGCAACTTTTACCTGGGATTTTCTTTCCTGATGGATTTATTCGGATTGTTTGTTCTGATCGGAGTCGTCATCGCCCTGGACCGCCGCTTTGTGACAAAACCGGACCGTCTCGGTTTCAAAGGTGAGATCGATAATAAACCCGATGATGTCATCGTTCTTCTGCTTATCGGCTCCATCATTATCACCGGCTTTATCGCCGAGGCGTTGCGTATTTACGTGACGAATCCTCCCTGGGAATACTGGTCCTTTGTCGGGTGGCTTCTGTCTCATACCTTTACGGGCATTGAACATGACACGGCTAAAATCGTGCATCAATTGACCTGGTGGGTGCATGCGCTTCTGGGGCTCGGGTTTATCGCCTATATCCCGTATTCAAAGCTGGTGCATATTATCGTAACACCCGCCAATCATTTCCTGCAGTCGCACAAACCGACCGGCTATATTGAACCGATTCGTGACTTTGAAAATGCGGAAGCGTTTGGGGTCGGCAAGCTGGAAGAATTCACCTGGAAGCAGATTTTTGATTCCGAAGCCTGTATCCGTTGCGGTCGTTGCCAGGACGGTTGTCCGGCTTATTTGACCGGCAAGCCCCTGTCGCCCAAAAAGCTGGTTCAGGATATTAAAACACACTGGCTGGAAAAAGTTCCCGATGCCGTGAAAGCAATGAAAGCCGCCAAACTGGCCGGCGCTCCGGCCGAAGGCGAAGCCGCCGCTCCCGCCGCTGAAGAAGCAACAGGAAAAGCGCTGGTGGGTGAAGTCATCGACCTGCATGAACTGTGGTCCTGCACCAACTGTATGTACTGCATGGAACACTGCTCGGCGTCCATTGAGCATGTGCCAAAGATCATTGACATGCGCCGCTACAAAGTTCTGACGGAAGCGGATTTTTCTCCCGAGCTGCAGCTCTCCTGCCGCAATATGGAAAATAACTCCAATCCGTGGGGCGTGGGCGCTCATGTGCGCGCCGATTGGGCCAAGGAAATCGGCGTGAAAACGCTGGCCGAAGATCCCAATGTGGAATACCTCTTTTATGTGGGCTGTTCCGGTTCGTTTGACGACCGCGGCAAGAAAATTTCCATCGCCTTCGCGAAGATTCTCCAGGAAGCCGGCGTCAGCTTCGGTATTCTGGGGACGGAAGAAGGCTGCTGCGGCGATTCCGCGATGCGCTGCGGCAATGAGTACCTCTTCCAGGCTTTGGCTCAGGCCAATATCGATGTGATGAACGGATACGGCGTAAAGAAAATTATCGCCATCTGTCCGCACGGCTATAACGCGATTAAGAAAGATTACCCGAATTTCGGCGGTAACTTTGAAGTGTACCATCACACGGAAATCATCGCGAAGCTGATTGCCGAGCGCAAAATCAAACTCAATTCGCCGCTCAAAGGCAACTTCGTCTATCACGATTCCTGCTTCCTGGGCCGCTACAATAAGATTTACGATCAGCCGCGCCAGATTCTTAAAGCCATCCCCGGCATCAATGTTGTGGACATGAAGCGCAATCTGGACAAGAGCTTCTGCTGCGGCGCAGG
>CAZGDK010000133.1:2271-8512 GCA_964525155.1 uncultured Smithella sp.
AGACATCGGAGAGCGCACCAACAACGCGCGCACCAAGCAGGCGATTGAAGTCGGAGCGGATACCATTGCGGTTGGCTGTCCGTTCTGTCTGACCATGATGTCCGACGGTATCAAGGACAATCACAAGGAAGAAACCATGCAGGCATGGGATCTGGCTGAACTGGTTGTCAAGGCGATGGGTAAGGAAGAAGTCAAGCCGCCGGTTGATGTCTGTGCGGTGTAAAGAGAAAGGCTATAGGCAATAGGCTATCCCCCTAAAGGGGACGCGAGGCTACAGGTCATTTATTAAAGCCCCTTGTCCGTGCCGGACAAGGGGCTTTTTCTTAAAAGACATCAGGAGAATTCTATGGATTATAAGCATGTTCTTTTGGACGTTCACGAAGGGGTGGCCGAAATTACATTTAATCGCCCGAAGGTTTTAAATGCGATGAATTACGACGTGATGAGCGAATTATCCTGCGCGCTTTACGAATGTGATCAGAATGAAGCCGTCAAAGCCCTGATTCTGACTGGCGCGGGCGAAAAGGCGTTTGTCGCGGGCGCGGATATTTCCCAGATGCAAAACGCCACTACGGTGGACATTATGAAGCTCATGGAACTGGGTCAGAACACGCTTCGATTTCTGGAAACCATGAGCAAGCCTTCGATTGCCGCCGTCAACGGCTTTGCGCTCGGCGGCGGAACGGAAATCGCGCTGGCCTGCGACATGCGCATCGCGGCGGAAAACGCCATGTTCGGACAGCCCGAAATTCTCATCGGCGTTCTTCCCGGTTGGGGCGGAACGCAGCGGCTGCCCAGGCTGGTCGGCATGGGCATTGCCAAGGAGCTGATTCTGGGCGGCGGCCAGATCAACGCCCGACGCGCTTACGAAATCGGCCTGGTCAACAAAGTGGTTCCGGCGTCCGAGCTGATGGATGAAGCCCGGAAGCTGGCCAGGAAATTTGCCACGCTGCCCGGTTTTGCGCTCAAGATGGCGAAAAACGCCATCAACTTTGGTTTCGACATGTCGCTGGAAGGCGGCGCGAAGCTGGAGCTTTCCGCAATTTCTCAGTGCTTCAGCACCGAGGACCAGAAAGAAGGCATGCAGGCGTTTCTGGAGAAGAGGAAACCTACATTCATAGGTAAATAGTCTGAAGACCGAAGGCTGAAGGTCAAGCGGTGCGGCGCGAAGCGCCGTCATTATGAAAAACGCCGCAGGCCACAAAATAGACCTATTAACGGTCTCGTAATAGTATTTACATGCCAAACGCTTCTTTTTCCGCCGTCTTCCCGGCGAAGGCCGGGAACCAGTTCAAATATTCCTGGATGCCGGATCAAGTCCGGCATGACGCATGTAGGTTTAATTATGAGACCGTTAATAACAGTCTACAGCCTAACAGCCTATACAGAAGGAGTAGTTCAATGTCTTTGCATCTCGAAAAATTAAAAACATTTTCCGGTCGAAAAGGACCGTTACTGCTGATTATTATGGACGGGATCGGCATTGGCAAAAAAGATGAATCGAATGCGGTATTCAAAGCCAATACGCCCAACCTGGATTCATTGTTCAAATCCGAACTCTATACCCAGCTGAAAGCCCACGGGACGGCTGTTGGTCTGCCGTCGGATGACGACATGGGCAACAGTGAAGTCGGGCACAATGCCATGGGGGCCGGTCGAGTCTTTGATCAGGGCGCCCGCCTGGTGAACAAGGCGCTCAAGACCGGAGCGATCTTTCAAACCGATGTCTGGGATAGCATCGTCAAACGTTCTCAAAACGGAGGTGCGGTCCATTTCATCGGGCTTTTGTCGGACGGGAACGTTCATTCTCATATTGAGCAGCTACACATTCTGATCGACAAATGCGCCGAGTCGAATTTCAAAAAGGTCCGCCTCCATCCTCTTCTGGACGGCAGGGACGTCGGAGAGCGCACCGCGCTTGATTATATTCTTCCCACCGAGGAAAAACTCAAAAAAATCTCCGACGAAAAAGGCCTCGACTACGCCATCGCCTCGGGCGGCGGACGCATGAAGGTCACCATGGACCGGTATAATTCCGACTGGAACATCGTCAAGCGCGGCTGGGAGGCGCACGTTCTGGGGCGGGGCCGGACGTTTGCTTCCGCGTCCGAAGCCGTGAAAACCTTTTATGCCGAAGATGCGAAGGCGACGGATCAGTATTTGCCGGCCTTTGTCGTGGTGGACGGATCAGGGAAGCCCAAGGGGACGATTCAAGACGGAGATGCCGTGATCTTTTTCAATTTCCGGGGTGACCGCGCCATTGAGATTTCACGGGCATTTTCCGAAAAAGAATTTTCGGAATTCGACAGAGGTCCGCTTCCGGATGTCTTTTACGCGGGCATGATGGAATATGACGGCGATGCCCATATTCCACCGCATTTTCTGGTGCAGCCGCCGGCGATCGATCGCGTGATCAGCGAATACCTCTGTGCGGAAAAGGTCAAAACCTTTGCCGTGTCTGAAACCCAGAAGTACGGCCATGTGACCTATTTCTGGAACGGCAACCGCTCCGGCTATATTGATGAATCGCTCGAAAAATATGTGGAGATCCCATCGGACCGGATCGAATTCGACCGCGCCCCGCAGATGAAGGCGCGAGAGATCACGGAAACGGTCATCGACCTGATGAAGAAAGGTAAATATCGATTCGGACGGCTCAATTACCCCAACGGCGATATGGTCGGGCATACGGGCATTACGGAAGCCGCCATTATTGCGGTCGAGATGGTGGACAAATGCGTTGGCGAACTGCTGGACGTTGTCAAAGAGACAGGCGGCATTGCCGTCATCACCGCCGATCACGGAAACGCCGATGAGATGTTTACGATTGACAAAAAGGGCGTTAAATCCGTGAAGACCGCGCATAGCCTCAATCCTGTGCCCTTCATTATTTATGATCCCCAGTACCGGGGGGAATACCGGATGTCGGACATCAAAGAAAAAGGTCTGTCCAATATCGCGGCGACGCTCCTCAATCTTCTGGGATATGAAAAACCGGACGATTATGATCCGTCGCTGATCGAAATCATATCCCAAAGCAATTCATAATTTAACGAGGCGATGGAAACATGGGTGTTCCCACCGCCTCGTTGTGCTCTCTTCCGTGCAGATATGAAGCGAAATATCGATTCAAAATTCAAGCTGCTGGCCGCCTTATCGTTGATCATCGTTTTAACGGTTTTATTCTTTGGCCTGCGCGGCAAGGGCTTTCATTTCTCCAATGATGTCTCCTGGCTGAAAGACGAACCCGGCGTCCGCTTCGGACCATACGCAATGGCTTATGCGCATTTGGATTCCGAGCCGTCAAAAAGCACCCTGTCAGCCATGCAGTCTTTTGCGCTGGAAATCGCTTTGCAGCCCGAAGACGTCAAGCCCGATGGTTTCCGGATGATTCTGACGGTCCATGACGGCGATGATAACCGCCAGCTGATTGTCGGGCAATATCAATCATATATTGTGGTCATGAACGGGGATGACTATGAAAACAAAAGAAAAGTAAAACGCCTGGCCGCCCCTGTTTTTTCCAGGCCGAATGAAAAATTGCTTCTGACCATTACGACCGGAAGCGACGGGACGAAACTCTACGTCAACGGCCGGCCGGTTAAGGCCAAACCGGATTTGATCCTCAAAATTCCCGACGCAAGCGCGCCGAGGTTGACGCTGGGCAATTCCGTCGATGGACATTCCCCGTGGAAAGGCAACGTGTATGGTCTGGCGTTTTATGCCGGGCCTCTGGAATCCGGCATTATCGAAAATCGTTTTAGCGCCTGGTCCAACACGCAGCGATTTCCTTTTCCCCTTGAAGGACAGCCTTTTTTGTTTTTTCCGTTTTCTGAAAAGTCGGGAACGCGGGCCATGGACGGCGTGTCTGGAATTGTGGCTATGAACATGCCGGCCGGTTTTCCCGTTTTGGAAAAACGCTTTCTGTCCTGGCCCCTGCGGGATTTTAAAGCCAATAAAAATTTTTATTCGGATGTTGTACTCAACCTGCTGGGCTTTATGCCCCTGGGGTTTGTTCTGTGTGCTCTGTTTATGGTCTGTGGCGGCAGATTGCAAAAAAACGCCGCCGCCTTATCCGTGGCCGTGTGTTTTTTGATCAGCCTGGGGATTGAGACGGCGCAGGTCTGGATGCCCAGCCGCAGTTCTCAGGGGCTGGATTTGATCCTGAATGTTCTGGGGGGATGGATCGGGGCTCGGGTTGGCAAATCCGTATTCAAGATGAAATATTTCGATTAAGGCCTTGGCTTCGGTGCAGTGCGGCAGACCCTGTTATTGGAAGGCCGCAACGAATTCCACTTCCCGCGGCACTTTATAGGGTGAAAGATAGACCTTACAGTGCCGGATGATTTCCTTGTCGTCGGGGCTGATCCCGGGCTTCAGCACGACCTGGGCTTTGACCAGTTCACCGCGCATCAGGTCTTCTTTGCCTATGACCCGTGATTCCTTAACCGCCGGATGCAGATTCAGAACCGTTTCGACTTCTTTCGGATAAACATTGAAGCCGCTGGTAATAATCATTCTTTTTTTTCGCCCGGTGAGGAAAATATAGCCGTCCTCATCCATATACCCGAGATCGCCGGTATGAAGCCAGCCGTTTCGGATGACGGCGGCGGTTGCCGCTTCATCCTTGTAATAGCCCTTCATGATGTTTTCGCCGTGGACGATGACTTCCCCAATCTGACGGCGCGGCAGTTCGCGGCCGCTGTCATCGACAATTTGAATATCAATGCCCGTCAGCGCCTGCCCGATAGAGCCGGGTTTGGCCACGCGCTCCAGCCTGTTGAACGAGCAGGCCGGCGCCGCTTCCGTGAGCCCATAGCCTTCCAGGATGCGCACGCTGAATTTCTGTTCAAAAACCGGGATAAAATCGGCCGGCATGGCCGAACCGCCGGTGACGCAAAGCTTAAGCGACCCGATGTTGTATTTTGACGCCTTTTCATGAAAGATCATGCCGATGTAGAGGCGGGGAACGGCGCAGATGTAAGTAATTTTTTCCTTTTCAATCGCTGCAAACAGGCTGTCCATAGTGAGGCGGTCCATCATGACCGTGGAACAGCCGGCTTGAATGACGTTGAGCATGTTGACCGTGGCTCCGAATGAATGGAACAGCGGAATCAGGCAAAGTCCGACATCTTCCGGCTGCCGGCGAAAAATGGGCTGAATCATGCCCAACTGCGCGCACATATTGCGGTGGGTGAGGACGGCCCCAAGTGGTTTTCCCGTGAGACCCGCCGTATAAATCATCACCGCCGGATCGTCCGGAGCAATGCCTCGCGCCGACTGGAAAAGCGCCGGCGCGAGGGTTTCGCCTCTCTTGCCATTTCCCCCGGCATCCGGGCTGAAAAAGCTGCAGCGCGCGGTAATTCCGGCTTCGATGTCTTCGTATTTTTTCTCGGCGGATTTGGGGGCGATGAGCAGTTTCGCGTCGCTGTTTTGGAGCAGATACGATAGCTCGGCCGGTGTCGATGCCGTATTGAGCGGCACCACAACCGCGCCTGAGCACACGACCGCCAGATAACTGTAGACGAATTCCGGACAATTCGGCAGCATCAAAGCGACCTTGTCGCCTTGGACGACCCCCCGGTCCTTTAATGACTGCATGAGGGCTTGGATGTTCGCGCCCAGGTCCCGGTATGTGATGCGTCGGCTGTCGGTGATCAGAACGGATTTTTCGGAATACTTTTCGACGGATTGTGTAAGCAACTGAGCCAGATTAATCGTATGAATATCCTCCCGATGATCTTGCGCGTGGTTTAACAAAGAACGGCATTTTTTTCAATAGTCGTCCGCAAAACGGCCCGAAATATTTTCTTGCCCGCATATCGGTTTTACCCTATACTTCCGCCCCATCGTAAGGCATACGGGGAGTCGGGTCAATCATGGATGAATAAGGAGGTGGATATGAAGAAGATTCTTGCAGCTGTTGCGGTTATGGTGTCGGTTATTGCTTTAAATGCGTCTGCGGCCCAGCTGAAAGTTGGAGACAAGTCGCCTGATTTTTCTTTGAAGGATTCGTCAGGCAAAACGTTTGGCCTGCAATCTCCCGAATTTCAGGGAAGAGTTCTTTCCGTGTTTTATGTTGACCCCGACGAGAAAGATCTCAATGCGCACGTCGAGGATGCACTGCTCAAAGACCCGGGCCTCGAGCGCAATGTCCGCTACAAGGGACTGGGCATCAGCAATCTTAAAGCCAGCAAGTTGCCGAACTTTATCATTAAAAGTGTTATCAAAAACAAGCAGG
>CAZGDK010000134.1:0-8322 GCA_964525155.1 uncultured Smithella sp.
ACAGCTTCCTCATGCGTTAATTTTCTAACCATGAATAATCCTATAAAATATTATCATTATAAAAAATGGTGATGGGAGCTACTAACCCCCATCACCATATATCCTTATATATTAATAACTTAGAGCAAGGACGCGACGAGTGTCTAAACACCCAAATCCTTGACCCTGCCAGCAATAGTAGCCCTCACGACGACTACGATGTAATGTAGGATCAGGGAAAATTTTCAATGGTTCATCAAGAGGCATAATAAATGCATCATTTTTGGACAAATCAAGACCAATAGCAAGTTCAACGTCGCCAGATGCTAAGTTACCAGAAAGTGTTGATGTGAAATAGTTCTGATATTCCTGACCAACACCAAGTTCATCAAGAGCGTGTATTCTTACATTATAAATGTTGGTAAGACCATCATCAGGAGCCAAGAAGATTTCTCGTCTTGTTACCTCATCAACTTGATCAACATTCCAGTTACGCATATCTTCAATACCTTCAGGCGAGATATAAATATCTGTAAGTTGACCACGATTCATGGATGTGGAATTTCCACCACCATTTCGTCTCATAATCAATTTAGCAAGCGAAACAACACGCTTGGTAAACTGACCAGCATTAGCATCACCATCATAAACAACTAGGTTGCGGTCATACGCCGAAGCAATAAGAACGTGCCATGCATCATCATTGAGTTTCTTAGTGACGCTAGAACGTAAAACTTCAAGAGCGCGAGCAGCAATATTCCACCGTGCATAACGAGCATATCGTAACAACCAATCAATCGAACTTCCGATATCATAGGTTGGAACTCTTACATAATCACCTTCAACTGTATTTTGTGGAATATATCCAGCGTTTGGAATAGTATATGCCACAAAATCTTTTTCAGTACCAGGACTAATAAAGTCAAGTGGATATTCTGCTGAAATACCAGGATCAATTGGATCTTCCTCGAAAATGCCAGCAAAATTATTACCAGACATTACGCCTTGACGAAGAGGAAGAGTTAAAGCAATAGCAAGCTCTTTTTGAGCGGCATATGCAATATTTTCATCTTCATTGCCACTTTTAACAAGTAGCTCTTTCATTTCAGGGGTAGGCTTAAGAATCTTACTCATTTATATCATCTCCTAGAATTTGAATGAATTAGACATGGGCATTAATATTGGGAAGCTTTACATAAACACGAGCATACCCATCTTCGTCTTTAACAGAATCAAAGAAACCAACTTCAAGTTTACCATTCGGAATAATACTAGCATTGCTAATATATCCACTATGAGCAACATATGCAACCTGACCAGCAGTAGGAGTGACACCAGGATAGATCATATCTGTTACAGCCCATCCCTCACGCAAAATTCTGACCTTACCACCTTTCTGCATTTCATCTTTGTGCCAGTTAATATGTTGACGAGTTTGATCAATATTGACCATGTCGTTCATTAACATACCCATAGCTTTTGGCGAACCAGAAGTTGGAGCAGCAGCATAAGTCACTAAAGCAGCAGATTGATCAAGTGCTGCACCAGAACCAGCGGTACTCATACAAACAATACCACCACGTTCTGCAACTTCGTTCATGAAGAACGAAATTTCACTAATTGTTTCTACACGATTACCTTTAAGAGCCATATTGATTACCTCCGTTATTTTTTGAAAACATTATCGAAATAATTTGCAATATCTTTATAAACTTTAGTCATAATATCTTGCTGACCTTCATCTGTAGCTAATGCAATATCAGTCTTATCCTCTTCAGGATTTTCTATATCAGTTGAAGCTACAGCTTCTTCACCAGTTTCATCAACATCTTCAGTTTCAATCTCGACTTCTGCTTCAGTTGTCGTTTCAACTTTAGTTGCCTTAATAATTTGTTCTTGAAGTTTTATTATTTCAACAAATTGTTCATCAGAAACACCATTAAAACGTTTAACAAGTTCTGTCGCTTCAGTCTTATCTACACCAATATCTACTAAAGATGCAATACGATCAGCATTTAATCTAGCAATTTCTAATTGTGAAATTTTCTCATTAGCTACACTTAACTCATTCTCAAGAACTCCAATCTTTTCAACTTGAGCAGTCGAAACTTCAACCGACTTGGTCAACTCTTCAATTTTCACAACATAACTCGCATTTTCAGTTTGGAGGTTCTCAATAAGAGAATCGTTATTTGTTTGACTCTCCTTTAGATTACTAATTTCTTTTTGAAGCTCTTCTACTTGAGCCACAGCTTCATTATATTTAGCCAGAATCTCATTATATTGAGCTTCAAAATCTTTTGTTTCAGGCATTTTTTTCTCCTGTAATAACTTATCAAGTGACGCATAAGAACCAGAAAAAGATTCTACATCACTCAAAATAATACTTCGCTTATTAGCTGGATTCTTAACTAATCCATTACCGCTAAAAGTAAGTCCTCTTAACGCTCTACCAATCTTCAAACCATTATAGTATCCAGTACCACCATAAGATCTCAAATGTGGAGTAAGAAACGCAGAAGTTTCATCTCTTTTTATATATGCATTACCATATACAGGATGAACGATAGCATAATCAAAATTTTGAAAAAGACATTCCATTGATACATACCATTCTCCATTTTCAATTTCCTCTATAAGTTTAGATATTTCCTCTTCTAATTCAGGATCTAAACTTTTTATATGTTTGTATATCACAGCCTTGACTAATAAATGCATGATATCTTCATCATCAGGCTCGTCTTCTATACGTTTATAATCATCATCAACTCCATAACAGTCAATAATATGACCTATAATATTTCGTGGACTGTGGGCAACATTAAAAGGTTTATCTACTGGAGTAGAACGTGAAGCCCACAATTCTTTAGTATCAAAAACATCATCATTGAGATTCCAACCAGATGATACCAAAATAGAAAAAAGAGTATATAAATCAAGATCATCTTCAGAAGCCTTAGCTTTATCAAAGACACATAACTTAGAGTTTTTCATTACAATTGGAGAATGAGCAACAACCTTATTTGTAATATTTAGATGTTTTTCTTCGTCATAAATCTTCATAAAAATATTCCCTTTTAAGTTCTACATTAGAATATACACAAAAAATAATTAAAAAAGAAAATATATATATTATTTTAATTCAGCATACACAACGGTTTGTAACATTCTTCTTTCTTCAATTCCCATATCATCTGTTAAATATTTAGAATACAAGTTTTTAAAATCATTAGATAATCTAACGCCATTTTTTATTAGTTCTATAAATGTATTGTCGTCAACATGCTGTAATGGGTCTAGATTAGCTAATACAGCAAATTTAATTGTCTCATATACTGAATATTGTTCTTGTGATAAATCTCTTACACTTTTTTTCTCAAAAGATTGCAAAATTAATGGAGTTAGAACTTTTGATATTCTATCTTGAGTTTTTTTTGCCCAAATTATTTTCTCAGCAGAAACTCGTGGTTTAACAGTTCTATCTCTTGGTTTTTTATCACGAGAATTAAATGGTCGTCCTTTATCTTTAATAGAAGGAGTATCTTGAAGTTTATTACCAGTTTTATTTTTAGATTGTATAATAAAAGGTTCTTCTTTATAAGATTCTTGAACATCAAGTCCAGTTTGACTTGGTTTAAGATATCCACGACCAAGAGCAACTTTTTTAAGTTCAAAATCTTTATCTTCAATATGATATGGACTTGTTTTCACTTGTCTTTGACCTTTTTCGCGTTCTTGATTTTCTTTCTTGGATAATAATTGTTCTATTTGTGGATCTTCGCCAAATCTTTCCAAAATAGTAGCATCAGTAATAAGATTACGTTCCCACATCTTAATAAGAAGATCTTTTTCGGCAGCCTCATCATTTAAAATCATTCTATTATATCTAATACGAGCAGGTAATCTAAAATCCATGGCTTTTTGAACTCTTAATATTTCATCATTCCAAAATTCAGTTAGAATAGATCGTCCATATTCCAATCTTTTAATAAGAGTTTGTAAAGAAATAAAATTGTTAGTAAAACCACCAGATGAACTTGAACCAGTCAATGTTGGAGGCACACCTAAACCAGCATAAATATTATTAAGAGTTGGTTCATATTTTTGTGGACCTAAAAATTTGTGTGCTTCGGTACTTGATTCTTGAAAACTAAGTTCTGGTCCCCAAATTATATCAAATGCACCTGCTCCTGGATTACTGGATAAAATATCAGTCAGTTTATTGACTGCAACGTCAGTTGGAAATAATTCATGATCAAGATCGCCCAATTTCCATAAACGCACTTGAGAAATCACCGTATCTAATGCTGACAAATCTGCTAAACGAAGTTTTTCTAATTGAATTAAATCATCCATAATAGCATAAGTCATTGGATCAGCCCATACTTGCCAATCATCCTTTTTATAAAACTTAACAATAATATTATCTTGATCCAATAAAATATGAGTTTGTCCACCTTTAAGTGCTTTCTTAATATCAGGTGGTAACATATCTATTATTTTTTGTTGTTCATTGTTTGTCGTCATGCTGTCATTAACGAGCATGGAAATAAAATGAGGCACTTTTAATGCATAGATTGATTTACCAACAAATCTACCAAGTTGACCACTTAAATCATCCACCATTAATGGTGATAGAAAAACATATCTCCATGGAATAACATTCTTTTTTATTTCAAATCTTTGTTCAGGTTTAGTTGTTTCTTCTCTTGCGTAAACTTTCAAATCATTTTTAACTTTACGCGTTATCTTAGCCTCACTTCTTTTAATAATAACATTTCCACTTCTATACAACATATTTAAAAAACGTTCTGATCGTTCTGAACCATCAACTTTTGAAAACCAATCTCTATAGAATTTTTGTATATTTGGATTTGGATGTACTAATGTTATACCTTGTGAAGCAAAATCGCCCATTAAATCAATAATATTACGTAAAAGTCCTACATGACGATATGCCTCCATACATTGACGAATAATACTCTTTTGAGTTGTAGCTACTGCTTCTTCTGGTCTATATTCTTCATAATCTTGTCTTGTAAAAGAATCTTTAATAGTTGTATATGATTCTATATTTTTCCATTTGTCACGTCCACCAATTGAATATCCACGCGGTAATACAGAATATGAAGCAATAGCATTTTTAACTTCATCTTTAGATAAATCATTAAGTTTAGCAAATCCACTTTTATTTTGTTCAGGCATAATCTAACCTAATTGTATTGGTAATGTGATTGAATGGCATTGGTCTTATATTTTTACACGAAAAACAATTAAAAAGAAAAAGTAGTATAAGAAAAGGGCAGATGTGAATACTTTAGATATTACAGCCCTATGATTGATTTCTTTGTACTGATGTACCATATATACCGGTCATTTTGTTTATTATATGATCTGGACCATAATAAAGTTGACCAGTTTTGGATTTTGGTTTCTGTCCAATATATCCTCCGACCGGAATATATGTGATTTGACCAATTCTTACATCAATTAAACGACCAATCTGATTAGCAATCAGAAGAGATGAAACTCTATCTTTTCTAAGACGACCTTTACGACCACCAGGTTCTTTAATTTCTGGCGTATCCCATTTATCTCGTCCAGTGACAGTTTGTGTATGTACAATAGTTGTAAGTTCATTTTTTAATTCTTCTATTTCAAGGACGCAATCCTCTAATGTGTCATAATCACGTCCAGCCAAATTATCTTGTTCTAAAGATAAACCTAATTCAACAGAATCAAACATTGGAAATAATATAGCTCGCATTTCTAAATCTTTTTTTAAACTGTGATAACATTCTTCATTAAACTGAGAATTAGCAAATTGTACCACATGTAAATTATGTATACCTTGTTCTGAATCTGTTGGTTTATTTTCAATTTCCCACCAAAATGGATCATGTTTACCTTGTAATACATACGGCCACATTTTTTGATCGTTTGGACCAAGTTCACTAATATCATGTAACGCTTCAATAATTGCTATACCACCACCTTGTTTATCAATACCAATATGACTTGTTGGAAAAACTTTAGTTAAATCGCGTATTTTTTTAGCACAATAATTATAAAATGATTTATCAGACGCTTCATTTGTTTTTCCTTTTAATCTCTCCCTCATTTTTTTACGATTAATAGTCCAACAATATACAATACGACGATGATCAGATTCTAATTCTAAAATAGTAATCGCAAAATTATCTTGTTCTGATGCTGGATCAATACCAAAAACATATTTTTTATTTGGACTTCCATATATATTAGCTCTAAACTGTACATCTCCACTTTTAATAGAAATAGGTTGAGTAGTTACACATGATTCAATTAAACTTCTCTTAAAAAACCCATTACTATCACCACTAAATACAGCACTAAATTCCATTTTATGCTGTTCACTATGCATCATCGCCTGAGCTTGAGAAATAGAATTTTCATCCATTAAACCTTTTGGAAGAATATCATAAGGAATACGAATAACGCTATATTGCTTCCAATCAAAATTGGGAGGAACCTGTCCTTGAAATACTTCTTGTAATTTATCTACATCGCCTTTACTCTCAATAATAGCTTTATATTTTTTCCAATATTCATAAAAATGGTTAAAGGTATAATATGCTGTTCCTGATATTACTATTTGATTTCCAAAATCATCATTATTTTCTAATTGGGTGGCTTCATCTTCAAGTCCAAGTCCTTTTAAAAGTTTTATTTCATTAATATTTTGAACTCTTTTGACTGGATCTAAGTGAACAGCTCCGAATCCTCTAATGACTACTTCAAAAACTTCACGAGGAATGGAATTATGATGTATAAAACCATTACCACGAAAACTGTGTGTTTCTGGAAGATAGAAATCATATAAAACTTCTTTTTCAGGTAATATTTCAATAGATTTTATTTTTATACATTGATTTGCCTTTTGCCAAAAATCTTCAAATTTTTTAATACATTCTTCTTCAGTATCAAAAACTCCAAGATGTTTATTTTTATTACCTCTAGTAGTTTGTAAAATAAATCTATTATCACGTTTAATAATTGTTGGCTTTCTTTCAAAAAAACTAACATCAACAATCAAATTTTTCCATTTATCTAGTTGTAATAGATGATAAAGATTGCACGCATATTTTGCTCTACAACTTAATGAAAATTGTGTATTTTGACTAAGCTTTGTTTTACGTGTTGTTTTTGATGGTAGAATATTAAATTTTAATAATAAAACTTGTAATTGATCAATTAATGTTTCAGAAACAGAATAATAAGAAATACCAATATGTTTTTTACCTTTAGATATATATTGAAAACCACTTCCATCACCTTCATATAATCCTTTTAGAAATTCAATAACTACAGAACGTGGTGATTGTAAAATACACCATGGAATTTCTTTTTTATGACTAGTAACATAATCAAGTCCTAATTCATATAAAGTAGTTCTTAATTTTGTATTATTATATTTAATACAATATGATTCTTTACAATCCCATCCTCTAGAATCATGCATGGCTTTTCTGGTATATATTTTCCAATCAAAATTAGGAAATATATCTATTATATGATTAATAAGATTTTTATCAGTATTCGTAATAACGATATTATTTCTAGTGGTATTAGTTCCTTCAGATACTAATAATCCTAATATCCAACCAAGTTTCTCATCAACAATAATTCCATTTTTTTGAATATAGTCAGACGGAAAATAATCATTAGTATCAAGTTCTAAAACATCCTTATTTGTTAAGTCTTTAGCTAATTTCCATCCATCAATTGTCATCACTTTATGAATTGAAGAACATTTAAATGTATAACCATTACAAGTAACTATTTTATAAACATCTGTAGGTGGAGTTTTAATAATATGACTTGGAAATTCAAATTCTTTATTTTTATTTAATAATGTTTCTGCATCAAATTTTAACATATCTTCAATTTTAATTAAACCTAAGTTGGTTTGTATTAAGGTGTTACGTTCTAAGCAACTAAATTCGTCCGTGATCGTAAAATTCCCGCGAAGCCCCCTTATCTTTTCACCATCACCAATAGGAATAGCATGTATAACACTAGAGCCAATATAAAAACTATAACGATCAGTACTATGTTTTGGTCCTTGCATATGTCCATCACCAACTATGTTTCTTAAGATAGGAGAATTCCGCCAAAATTGTTCTACATATTCAAATAAAAGTTTAGACTGACGAAATGCTGCACCAGCGAATATAATACGAGAATTAGGCGTGAAGAGAGCCCTTAGAAGAGAATAGAGAGAGAGCAAAAATGTATTATGAGAAATTATTCCATTAGAAATAAATGAATGATCATTAGGAATATGAATATCATAAGTTATAT
>CAZGDK010000135.1:0-8111 GCA_964525155.1 uncultured Smithella sp.
GCCACTGATAAAACTAAAACCGTCAACCATACCAAAATTCCACCCATCGTCGGAGGGCAAATGCCGAAGGATTCCGGGTTGGGCCAGGGGATATGCCAGAAGGTGATGATCGTGGCTTTAGGAAGCGCCGCGCGCAGCATGCCCGGCAGAAGCGCAAAATGATAATCCTGAACCAGCACAACCGGATCGTCTCGGTGCGCTTCCTCGACGACGGCGTCGGTAAACCGCTGATTGACCGTCTTGTAGTGCTCCCAGTCGCCGGTGCGGAAGATAGGCCGGACGTGGGCGATGTGGCAAAGGGGCCATAACCCTTCGTTGGCGAAGCCGTAATAGTATCCCTTTTCCTCTTCCGGGGAAAGCCAGATGCGCCGCAGAGTGTATTCCGGATGATCCGGCGGCACATAGACGTGATCTTTTGAGTCCACGACGGCGCGATCGCCCGAGCCGCCTCCGTGGGCGATCCAGATACCCGAACAGGCCCGCATGACCGGCTCCACCGCCGTGACCAGGCCGCTGGCCGGCCGCGAATAATCGATGCCGGACGGCTTTTCCGTGTGAATATACGGTTCGCGGTTGGAGACCACCAGAATCTGTTCCCCCGCCAGCTGTTTGAACAGCAAGTGGCGAAGAGCATGCGGATTCCACGAAATCGTCAGGTCGTCGGCCATGCGGCGCTCCGCGTCGATGGAGCGCAAAAGCAGACGCAAATCACCCACCAGCGGTTGCAGTTCGGAGGCGACCGGCTTGGAGAACGTCTTGACCAGACTTTCGCCGCGCAAAAGCGCCCGCATGCCGTTCATCCAGCCGTGCCAGCTCAAATGAGCCACCAGCACCGTAATCAGCGAGATCACCAGTCCCAAAAAGGCGAAGAACATCACAATATACTTACGCGTATCGGCGCTGCGGCGTTCCACGAAGCTCATGTCGTGCATCAGCACCAGCGACCCCGACGGCATGCCGCCTATGACCAGAGGCTTGATGGCCACATGTACGAGTCCCCGGGGCAGCTGAACCAGCGAATCCGGTTTGCCGGGCGCGGACGCCGGGCGCGTACAGCCCAGCGAGGCGGGATACATGGGCGAGGAATAGAGCAGTCTGCCTTCCATATCGCAGTACCCCAGCGCGAAAAGCCGTTCATCCTGAGTGGCGCCGGTCAGAAGCGCATTGAGCTTTTTTTTGTTTCCCTGTTCCAGCAGTTCGGCCAGCGGTTCCTGTAGGGTGCTGGTGATAAGTTGCGAGCGGATGTCCAGATCGCGTACGGACCAGTGCAGATTCAGCCGGTCAACCAGCGGAACCACCAGATACGCCAGAAGCGTCAAGGCCGCGATGAGCGGCAGCACGAAGCGCAGCGTCAGTCGCAAAGAGCGCAGGGAGGTCAAGTTGATTCTCGAAGAAGGTGTCATGGCAAGTCCTTTCTAAAAGGCCGTATCCCAGCGCCGGCTCAGGCGAATGGCGGAATTGATGAGCCCCACCATGCTGTAGGTCTGAACGAAATTGCCCCACGGGTCGCCGGTTCGGGGATCGACATGTTCGGCCAAAAGTCCGTGACGGGTGCGCCGGCTCAGCAGATTGTTAAAAAGATTGCGTGCTTCGTCTGTGCGATTCAAGGCGGACAGGGCGTAAATGTACCAGAAGGTGCACACCAGAAACGCGTTTTCCGGCACGCCGAAATCGTCTGTCTCCACATAGCGGTAAATGTAGCCGCCGCGCTTGAGTTCACGCTCAATGGCGGCGACGGTTGCGGCGAAGCGCGGGTCGTCCGCCGCCAGAAAACCGATGTCGTGCAGAAGCAAAAGGCTCGCGTCGAGGCTTTCCCCGTCAAAAGCGGCGGTAAACGAATTTTTCTTGTCGTTCCAGGCGCGCTGACAGATAACCTGGTGGATGCGATCCGCGCGGCCTCTCCAGTACGCGGCGCGGTCCGCAAGGCCGATATACACGGCGATTCTGGCCAGACGGTCGCAGGCCGCCCAGCACATCACGCTGGAAAAGGTGTGCACGCGCATAATGTTGCGCGTTTCCCAGGGCCCGGAATCCGGCGAATCGAAAACGGCGATGGCCATTTCGCCCAGAGGTTCGAGCCGCGAAAAAAGCGGCAGGCCGCCGCGGTGGGCAAGCCTCCGGTCGAAAAAAACGTGCGCGACGGCTAAAATGGCCGAACCGTAAACGTCGTGCTGCACCTGCTCGCAGGCCTGATTGCCGATCCGGACGGGGCCCATGCCCTGAAAGCCGGGCAGGCTGTCGATTTCACATTCGTCGAGCCTGGCCCGCCCGTCGATGCCGTAAACCGGCTGGAGCCGGCCGGCGGGCGTTCCGGCCGCCACGTTGATCAGATAATTCAAATACCGTTCCATCGTGTTGGTGGTGCTCAGACGGTTTAAGGCGTTGACCACGAAATAGGAATCCCGAAGCCAGCAGTAACGGTAATCCCAGTTGCGGCCGGAATGTGCCGATTCGGGGATCGAGGTGGTCATGGCCGCGATAATGGCCCCGGTGTCCTGGAAGGTGTTGAGCTTGAGCGTGATCGCCGCGCGGATGACCTCGTCTTGCCATTCAAAGGGAATGGACAGATCGCGCACCCAGTCGCGCCAGCCGTGGAGGGTTTCCTCCAGAAAGCGATGCGACAGCTCCGAGACGGCGTCGGGAATGGTTTCATCGGGACCCAAAATGAGCGTGGCGGTGGTTTCCAGGAAAAAAGGAAGCTCCTGAAGAACCGCCGTGACGGAAACGTCGGTGGTCAGCCGCAAAATCCACGAAGGCGCGACATAGCGGATGTGATGACTGCCGTGCGTGATAGTGCAGTTTTGCTTGCCGAAATCGCACAGGGGGCGCACGCGGATGCAGATGCGCGGCGAGCCGTGCAGACGCCGTATCCGCCGGATAATCATTACCGGCATGAACATCCGGCCATACTGATGAAAGCGGGGCGCAAAATCGGTGATTTCAATAACGCCGCCGTGGCGGTCGGAAAGCCTTGTGACTAAAACGGCCGTATTGGGCAGATAGGACTGTTTGGCGTCGGCCTGGTCCAGAAGGTCTATGGTGCAATAGCCAGCGCCAGCGCCGTTCGCGTGTTCGCTAAGGAGCGAACAAAACACCGGGTCGCCGTCGAAGCGGGGCAGGCAGGTCCAGACAATTTCGCCTAGCTCATCGATCAGAGCGCCGATCTGACAGTTGCCGATTAAACCGAGATCAAGGGAATTCTTCATGCCGCGCAGTCTCCTTGCCGGATTGTTTTTTTTCGTGACGCTTTATGGATGTTAGAGCTCCGGGGATTTTTTCCGGATGCCGATGTTGCCGCCGTCTTGTCACATTCGGATGCGATAGCGATAAGCAGGTTCAAAACGGCGATGGGTCATATTTCGATGGAACTACAGGTTGTCGAGAGTATAAGAAAACAGCGCCTGTCTGTCAATGATGAAATTTGAACGGCTGTTTTGCGGCAGGGCTTCAAAATCGGATATAAAAAGCCCTGAGAGCGATGGCGCATCTCAGGGCTTTTGGAGTGTTGCTTGACGTTACGTTTAGAATTTTACCTTCGGCGCGGCCTCGGCTTCTTTGGGAGCATCAAAGAAAGCGGCTTCCTTGAAGCCGAACATATTGGCAATCAGGTTGCCCGGAAACACACGGATGGCCTGGTTGTAAATTTTCACCGCGTCATTGTAGCGCATGCGCTCCACGGCGATGCGGTTTTCGGTTCCCGCCAGTTCGTCTTGCAGTTTCATAAAATTCTGGTTGGCTTTTAAATCCGGGTATCTTTCCACCACCACCATCAGACGGCTCAATGCGCCCGACAATTCATTATTGGCCGCGATCTTGTCGGGAACATTACCCGCGCCCGCGACCTTGGAGCGGGCGTTGGTCACCTCTATCAAAACATCTTTTTCGTGCTTGGCGTAGCCCTTGACGGTTTCCACCAGATTCGGAATCAAATCATAGCGGCGCTGCAGCTGGTTTTCCACCTGCGACCAGGCGGCCTTGATGCCGACATCCATCTGCACAAATTTGTTGTAGTTTCCCGCAAACAGCGAATACAGGGCAATGACAATAATCGCCACAACCGCCACTGCGATGATAATTTTCTTTCCTCCTGACATATGTCCTCCTCTATTGTATTATTTTATTAAAGGCCATCGACCAGATGGCTGACTTTTTCCGCTTCACTCAAATAGTTTTTAAAAACGGCCAGAACTTCCGCCGACGAAAGCTTGTCCGTTCCTTCCTTGATGCTGAAACAGGCGGCAAAAACATCGGCATTGAGGCCGAACGTCTTTTGCATTTCATCGATGGTGGCGCGCTTATTGTGCGGCGCGCTTCCCGTTTTCAAATACAGAAGCGCGTTGAAAATGGAGACAAAGGCCGTCATCGACCGGCGAATCAGGGAGCGGATTTCGCGCGGCTTGCCTTCCGACCCGAGATACCCTTCGCGCAGCAGCATAATTTTCGCCTTCAGCTCGCGTTCGATTTGCAGTCGCAGATCCTGCGGCCGGAAGGTGAGCGGCTCTAAAACATTTTCGCCGTAAATCAGAACGGAGTTGTTCTGCATGTTGAGAAATTCAATCGGGTACGAATCCAGCGACGAGGCGATGAACGCTTTGGTCATCAAAAGCGGCACGCCCACGTTGCGTTTGCGCCAGTCTTTTACCAGAGCCAGAGCTTCGTCGAGGCGATGCATGCCGTTTTCGGTTAACACCGCCAGAACATTAATGTCCGACTTGCCTTTGACATAAGCGCCCGCAGCGGCGCTGCCGTAAATCATCAGCGACACCAGATCGTTTCCGAAAACCTGAAGATAGTTCTCGGTCAGGGGAACAAAAATGTCTGAAGGCTGGTCCGGTATTTTTCCCATAATCGTCCTTTAAAAAGTTAAAAGTCACGTCCCGCGCCGCCGCCGCCGCTCGCGCCGCCGCCAAAGCCGTCAAATCCGCCGAATCCTCCGTCGCGGTCGCCGCCGCCGCGGCCGCCGCTCATCAGTATCAGCAAAACCCACGGCAGCATTTCGCGCCCGGTGCGTGTGCCCAGTAAAAAAGCCGCGCAAATCAGAATAATAATAATCAAGGCGGGACTGGCGCGTTTTTTTTGCGGCCCGGCGACGCCCGTCAATTTCACGCCCGCGTCCTTGGCGATGTAAGCGCCGCATGCCAGCATGGCGTTGAACATCGCCTTGCCCGTTTCGCCCTTTTTCACATGCGGCACAACGTATTTATCCAGAATTTCACCGATCAGGCCGTCGGGCAAAATGCCCTCGACGCCGTAGCCGGTTTCCACCCGGATGTCCTGAGTTTTAACGGCGTAAAAAATTAACACGCCTTTATCCACGCCTTTTTTGCCGATGCCCCAGGCCTTGTACAGGCCGTTGACATAAAGGCTGATCTCTTCGTTTGGCCCCAGTTCCGGCATCGTCACAACCACCACCGCCGCGCCCGTTTTTTCCAGAATCTCGCGCGCCAGATTTTCCATCTTGTCTTTATTTTCGGCGTCTATGACGCGGGCAAAGTCATTGACGGCCATGCCGGTGGGCCGGGGATACTGATCCGCCGCAAAAACGCCCGCGGCGGTAATAAGAACGAAAAGAACCGCCCACAAGCCCAGCAGGAATTTGATGCGACTATTTTTAAACGTTATCTGTTGATTATCCACAAACTGCTCAAATTCGTATTTTTTTCAGCCGGACTATCGCGTAAAGCCCTGGCCCTGTCAAGGCGGAAATCTTTGAGTTGATGAAACAGATCAAAGATTTCATTTATATGTCATACCGGCGCAGGCCGTTATCCAGTCATTTAATATATTTCTGGATTCCGGCTTTCGCCGGAATGTCAAAACTCGATCCTCAATATAGTCAGCAGATAGTCCTTGCGCAAGGGGCCGTCCGGTAATATTTACAAAACCATTATGAAAATACTTTTCATCCATCCGCCGCTGGTCAAGCCCTCCGAGCCGCCCGCGGGCATCGGCAAACTTTCCGCCTGTCTAGCCGCGCATAGCGTTGACCATGCGGTCATCGACGCTAATCTGGAAGGGATATGCCACCTCCTTTCCCGGACGGCCGGTCAGGAGCAAACCGGACGCTGGAATATCCGGGCCTGCAAAAATCTGTCCGCCAATCTGTCCGCGCTGCAAAACCGTCAGACGTACGGCACTTTCGACCGCTATCTGCGGGCTCTATCCGATGTCAACCGCGTCTTGCAACTGGCCGGCGGGCCGCATCATGTAAGCTTATCGCTTGCCGATTATGCCGATGAAAAGCTCTCGCCGGTAAAAACGAGCGATTTGCTCTTCGCCGCCGAACATTTCGCGGCCAATCCCTTTTTTCCCTATTTTGAGCAACGGCTGACGGCAGCGATCGCGCAATCACCCGATTATATAGGTTTTTCTCTCAATTATTTAAGCCAGGCGCTGTGCGCCTTCGCTATGATCGGATTTATTAAAAAAAATGCGCCCCGGCAAAAAATTCTCTTGGGCGGGACGCTGGCCACATCCTGGGTTAAGATCACCGGCCGGACCGATTTGTTTGCGGGCCTGGTAGATGAAGTTGTCTGGGGCGCGGGAGAAGCAAGACTCCTTCAACTGGCGGGAATTAAAGATGGTCAACCTTGCGCCTGCGCGGATTACCGCCTGCTTTCCGGTCATCGTTATTTGTCGCCGGGTTTCGTTTTGCCGTACAGCGCGGCGCGCGGCTGCTGGTGGCGGCGCTGCGCCTTTTGCCCGGAAAAAGCCGAAGACAATCCCTATCGGCCCGAGCCGACAAAAAAAGTCGTTGCTGATTTGCAAAATCTCACCGCCTCCGCCCGTCCTTCGATGATCCATCTGCTGGACAGCTCGCTTGCGCCGGCGCTTTTATCCGCGTTGATCGATCACCCGCCCGGCGCGCCCTGGTATGGTTTTGCGCGTGTGACGGAACACTTGACCGATGAAGATTTCTGCCGGGGATTGAAAAAAAGCGGCTGCGTGATGCTGAAACTGGGCCTGGAATCCGGCGACCAGCGCGTGCTTGACGCCCTGAACAAGGGCATTGATCTGTCGACCGTGTCCGCCGCGTTGCGAACGCTTCGAAAAGCCGGCATTGCCGTTTACGGTTATTTTCTGTTCGGCACGCCGCCGGAAGATGAAGCCGCCGCCTTAAAAACCCTTGATTTTATAGTCAATCATTCCGATTGTCTGAATTTTTTGAACCTCGCGATCTTCAATTTGCCCCGAAACAGCATCGAGGCGCAAAGCCTTGATGTCAGCGACTTTAACGAAGGCGATTTATCGCTTTATCAGGATTTTCGCCATCCGGCGGGCTGGCAGAGATCAAACATCCGGATTTTTCTGGAGAAAACACTTAAAAAACAGCCCGCCGTCGCCCCGATTGTCCGGCGGATGCCTCCGTACTTCACCTCCAACCACGCGCCGTTTCTGGTTTTTTAAAAGATTTCTCTGCGCGCTATTGACAAGGTCTAGATGTTGTGGTTTAAGATTCCAACCATACTACATGTAGTATTTTTAACATTATCTTTGCCATCATTCACAAGGAGTTTATCTTTAATGGAAAACAAATCATACACCCCCATCGTTCCGGAATTGACCAAAAACGCGATCACGGTTCTGGAAAGACGTTATCTCAAGCGCGACACGGAAGGAAAAGTGCTGGAAACGCCGGGCCAGATGTTTCGGCGCGTGGCTCAGACCATTGCCGAGGCCGACAGAATGTTCAGCAAAAAGAACGGGGTGTCCCATCTGGCGGATGAATTTTATGCCATGATGACGCAATTGGAATTTTTGCCCAATTCTCCGACACTCATGAACGCGGGCCGCGAACTGGGGCAGCTGTCCGCCTGTTTCGTGCTGCCGGTGGGCGATTCGATGGAAGAAATTTTCGATGCGGTGAAATTCACCGCGCTCATTCACAAATCCGGCGGCGGCACGGGCTTTTCCTTTTCGCGCCTGCGGCCCGCCAATGACGTGGTGCTCACCACCACCGGCATTTCCAGCGGTCCGATCTCGTTTATGCGCGTCTTCGACGTCGCCACGGAAACCATCAAGCAGGGCGGGACCAGGCGCGGCGCGAACATGGGCATTTTACGCGTGGACCATCCGGACGTGATGGATTTCATCATGTGCAAGGCCGACAA
>CAZGDK010000136.1:0-7946 GCA_964525155.1 uncultured Smithella sp.
GGGCGCGGCGGTAGCGTGTCGGGGGCGCCATTGCGCGACATCGGCGGGGTCGGCGCTTTCACGGCGTCGCCTCCGAAACCTCGGCGGTGTACTCGGAGAAGGCGTGCCCGTTATAGGCACGCATCCGGTAGACGTAGGTGGTGCCGGAGGTCAAACTGGTGTCGTGGAATACCAGTACTCCGGCCGCGGGAGAGGCGACGACGGCAAAATCGGCTGATCCGGTTTTGCGCTCGATGGAATAGGCGTTGACCGCTCCGGTATCGGTCCAGGTGACATCGATCGTCGTCGCGCTCTTAGCCTCGGCGGCCAGCTCGGCCGGGATCGTAACCGGGACTTCCGTCCCTCGCGTTATCGGTGCTTCGTAGCCAAAAACTGCGCCGTCGATGCGGAAAGCGTTGACCGGGCCGACGGTCCAGTAGTAGCCGTCCCATGCGAACGTGTCTTTTTCGGCAAGGTCGGCCGCATAGTCAGCGATGAGGAAATACGAAAGCGACGTGTCCAGCCCGGCCGGGGTTTGGCCATTGCCCTGGACGCTCGCGGACTCGTGCGAAATGCGGACGCGGATCGCCGATTGCGCGGCGGGATCGCCCGACGGCATGAAGCCGCCAAAGCCGTTATCGACCATCGCGGGGCGGAGCGGCGTGATAATGACCGGGTCGATCCGGATCACGTCGCGGCGGGCGGCGCGGAGTTGCGCGAGGCGGCTCGTCATATCGTCATCCCGCCGGCGATCCCGGGCGATGCGAAGGCGAAAAACCGGCCAGTTGATACCCCGTCGGCTTCATCGGCGACCGCTTCCATGGACTCGGCCAGGTTTTTATAAAAGGCGTAGGTGTCGGAAAGCGTCTGGAAGGTCGTCGAGTCGGCGCCGTCTTGCGACCGGGCTATGCCCATCCGGCGGCCGATGGCGGTGAGAATCAGCTTGAGCGCCCGTGATGCGGCGCGCGCTGCGGTCCAGAGGTCGATGAGCGATTCTAGGCTGGAATCGCTTAGCTCAAGGTCAACGCGTTCCCAGGCAGCAAGCGCGGCATCATACGTCCAATAGGTGTCGTCGCTTTCCTGCCGGTAGGCGGTTTGCGGAACGGGAGAAGTAATGGCGAGGCGGGCCGTCGCGTCGGCAACCGTTAAAAGGTCGATGACGCCGAGCGGGTCGGATATTTTGAGTCGCGTCTCTTTCAGGTCGGCCCAGCTTGCCATAACGTCTCCAAAAAAGGCCGACGACGACGGGGAGGACGCCGCCGCCGGCCGATGGGAAGGATTAGGTCGGGAGAGTGACTTCGACGATGGCGCCGTAGCCGGCGCCGAGCCCGGTGCCGGCGTAGGAAGAGCCCAAGAGCGCCTTGGTGTAAGCGCCCTGGACGCAGTACCACGCCCGTTCCTCGGTGGACAGTTCCAGCACGGAACCCATGCCGGATTCCATCGTCAACGGCCGCTTGGTCGCGACCATGGCCACCTGCGGGACGAATAGGTAGCACTTGCCGGCGGTGACGCCAGGATAGCTCTGTGCTTTGCCGTTAATCGTGATGCCGTGATTGATGCCCTGGTCGTATTCGATGATTTTCCCGAACCCGAGAGCGGGGGCGACGCGGCCGGTCGCTCCGCCTCCGTTGGCTTCCAGCTGGCCGCGGACCACGCGCTCGATCTGGTCGGTGTCTTGGGAGTTGCAAAGGATGTCAATCTCCGGCGTCGCGATCTGCCGGCTGGTCTGGATGTCCTTCAGACCTTTGAGGAGCTTTTTTGCGGCGCGGAAGGTGAGGTACGTTTTCTCGTCGAGCGTCGATCCGGTGGCATCGGCCGCTTGCTTCTGGCTCGCGACGAAAGATGCCGCAACGATGGCGCCGATCAACACGGAATTCCGGTAATCGGTATACGCGTCCGTCGCGGCCTCGACCACTTTGCTCATGCTGAAGAACGAATTCCAGAGCCGATTGGCCAGGGAGTCTTTCCAGCCGAGCGCTTTGATTTCCAGAGCCAGCGTGTCGGTGTTGCCGGTGTTCTGCTCGATGAACGGCACCGGGTCGTTCTCGCCGGAAATCGTCTTCATTACGCCGCGATACTTCATGAGGTCGCGGAGATAGATCAGCGACGAGGAGTCGTAGTTGACGACCTCGCGGGCAATCAAGGACGTCAGGTCCGGCGCCTCCATGGCGCGGCGCGTCATGTCCAGGTAGAAGCGGCCGAAAAAGGCTTCGATGGTTGCGGCGAGCGGAGACCCGGCCGCATTCTTGAGGACGGCGTTCGCGTCTTGGTACGACCGGCACTCGTTGATGATGCGGTATCGGAGCGATTCCATTTCCTCGGTGTTTTCGGCGACGTTGAACCGCTCGGCAAGTTGCCGATGATCGGTGCAGGCCATGTTGGCTTTCATATCGCCGCGGAAGGCCAGCACGCTTTTAGCCGGATGAGCGTTTATCCGCTCTTGCCGTTCCGCCACTACGGCGGCGGTGTTGTATACCTTAATCATTTTTCCCGCCCTCCTTAGGCGATGTAACCGAACACGGTTACCTTGATGTCGGAGCCGGCGTCGAAGTCCGAATCCGCGACGATGTCGATGCCCTTCTCGGCCGTGAGGCCGGAACCTTCGGTGATCGCATCGCCAAGCGTCACGCCGGTCTGTCCGGGGAATAAAACCGCGTTTCCGGTTAGCTGGGCCTTGGCGAGCGATACCGCGACGACCGGGCTGCCGTTGTCGTCCTGGATGGTCACAACGGTTCCGGACGAATCGGTCCAAGCGGTGGCACCGTCGACCTTGAGGAAGAAGCCCAGGATATAGGCCTTCTTCCCGGCTCCGACGGCCAAGACCTCGGCGGCAGTCAGCAGGTTGACCGGAGTGCCAGCGGCGGCGGCGGCGAGCGTCCCGGTTTTGCGGAACGGCGTGCCGGCTATGGCGATGATGGCCGCGGCCGCGTCGGCGTTGGACTTGATGGTTTCGGTCGTGCGTCCGGCTCCGACGATTTCGGCAAGCGCCGCTTCGACGGTGGTCGCGGTGATAAGCTCTCCCGTGTCGGCGACACTGATCGCGCTGGCGTCGTGGGCATCGGAGGTATCGCCGATATGGGCGGCAATGTCGTCGGCGTTGGCCTTGACCGTTTCCGTGGTCCGTCCGGTGCCAGCCAGGTCCGCTACCGTGGACAGCGTCGGAACTTCAAGCGCGTCTTGGGCGATGAACTCCAGCTGACCGGACGTTCGCGCGGCTTTTGCATAGCCGACGTGGTAGTATCCGACCGTCTCCACGCTGGAGAACTTTGCGGTGGTCGGATCCCAGAATACTTTTCCGCCGAGGAGGAAATTACCCTCGCCGGTTACGAAGTCGAGCGCGCCAACGGTTTCTCCGCAGACGTTTTCGAGCGCTCCCTCGGCGCCGTTCGCGATGGCTTCGCGGGCAACGAGGGACTTTCCGCAGAGTACGACGAATTCGTCGATGACGAGCGCGGTGCCCGTGCTGTTGTTCAGCCGAATGGACGTGCCCTTCGGGTAAAGAATATCCACGGTGCTGCCCATTATTTACCTCCGACCATGTGGGTCACGATCCCGTCGTTATAGGACGGGGCGGCACCGGCTCCGCCTTTGACGGTCCGGTTCAAGTGCGATTCGCTGTCCGCCCGCTGGGCGTTTAGCGTCTTCATGATGGCGTCGTCCTTGAGCGCGCCGATGGCCGCGGTCAGTTCGTCGCCGCTCTTGCCGTTACAAGCCTTGAACGCGTAATCGAACGCGGCGTTGGCGACCTGCTCGTTGGCCTTGGCCGGATCGGGATTCGGCAAGGTCGGCGGTCCGGCGATGGATTGGATGGCGTTCTTGACGGTCGCTTCGGCGTTGATCTTGTTTTCGTTCAAGATCACTTCGAGCCGGTCGAGCGGCTTTTCGCCGAGCTTGGCGTTGATCGCCTTTACCAGCTCGGCATTGGCGGCGTCGGTCTCGTTGCGGAGCCGATCGCCGAACCCGAGCGCTTTGGCGACGTCGGGTATACTGGCCTTCCCGTTCTCGATCAGGTTGCCGAGTAGGGAGAGGGCATCATCTTTGGTTTCCACGGTTTTACCCCCGTTTCGTTGTTTGGCTTTATCGATCGCCGAAATCAGCTCGCCGATGGCGGATGCGTCCTCTCCGTTAGCGCGGGAGGCCATGAGCCGCAGCGCGGAACGGTAGACGGTTCCGTTTTGGATGGGGCTGCCGTCGATCTTGGTGGTGGTGTCGAAATGCCCGGACTCGATGAGCGCGGTTGCGGCATCGATATCTAGGGCAAAATCGGACGAATTGACGAATTGGTGCATGGCGCCAGCGCCGTACTCCACGGCGTCGTTCCGCTCGTAGCCGAGTGAGGCTATGAAATGCTTGACCTGATTTCCCTGCTCGTCGCGGCGCATGGTGAAGTCTGGCGAGGTGACGAGGGAGAAGTTGACGATCCCGGCGCGGGCATCGCGGATGAAGCCTGAATTCTCGGACTCGTCGCCGGTCTTCGGGATGTAGATTTTCAGGTAAGCCGTCCCGGTCTTCCCGTCGGCGTTCATGTCGATGCGGCCGCCTGTGGTGTAGAAGTCTGAATGTGGCCGCGAAATCCACTCATGGCCGCGCTTGCTGCCGGGAATCGGCCGCGCCTTCATAACGTTCAGGTAGGACTCGAAGAACGACTTTTCGTAGACGCCGCCGGTCCCATTGGCCGGGAACGGAATCGCCTCGACCTTGTAGAACGGGTTTTCGTCTCCGGCTTGAAGTTCGGCTAAAACCTTGGAACTGACGATGTCGGGGATGGTGTCGGCGGCCGGTACGGCGATGGTTGACGGCGTTTTGAAGTTGAAGTACAGAACGCCATCGGGAGCTTTGTTCACTGCCATAGACGGCCCTCCGGGGCGGAAAAAATGGAACATAGAACAGCTATTTCTCTCCTGCGAGAAATCAAAAGGTATTATATATCAGTTGCGCGTTTTTTACAAGATGTCAAAACGCCTCCCTGTATTTCGAGTACCACGTATCAAGATATCCGACATCCCCACCGCCCGCCCAGCGCTTCAAGTCGGCAACAAAAGCACCGCGCTCGCGGAGATGCGGCCGAATAACACAAAGGCAATTCGGATGCGGGTACGTCGGCACTTCCTCCGCCTTGTACGGCCCTCCCGCCGCCAATTCCTCGCAGTCGCATTCCCAATGTTGCCGGCCGGGCGTCAAAACCCAATCATACCACCCGTCGCTTCCAGGGTTTAGCTCGCCCGCGCGGACTTGCGAATCCTGAAGCGACGCATACAGCTCCGAGCGGACAAGCCGCGTCGCCCGCCAGTCAATGCGGCCCGGCAGGCGCTTGGCGAATTCCTCCGTCCCGCGCTCAAGGTCGCCCCAGCGCTTGATAAGCTCGATTTTACCGCCACGGGCATAGGCTTGGATGTCTTTGGCGATCTTGACCGGGTCGCGGCCCTGAGCAATGCCGGCCGAAACCGTGTAGCGGATCCGCTCAAGCCAATCGGCCCGGATTCCGGCACCGCCCCAAACACGGCTTGAGAAGTTCTGGCCGTCGGCATAGACACGCGACACCAGCGATTCGACGACGCGGCGATTTACGCCGGCCACCATCGCGGAAAGCCCGGTCTTCGTGATTTGGGAAGCGCCTGCCGAGCGCGCCGCCTTGAGCACGTAGCCGGCATCGATTACGGGATAGATAGACGCGGCCTTCCCGACCAAGTCCTTGGTGTACGACTCGACGCCAAGCGCTACTTCATCGGCCGCGGCGTAGAGTTGGCTGGCAATCAAGCTCCACCGCTCCGTCGTCAGCTTGGATAGTCCGCGATCAAGCGCCGATTTGACGACCTCAGCGGCTTCGTCGGCGGCATCGACATAGAGGGCGGCTAGCTTTAGGCGGGTCTTAGCGTCAAGGTTGGCGGCCAGGCGGCGGGCGGCGGCATAACGGCGCGCGTACTCCTCCGCCGTCGAAGGACCGTCCTCGTTCCGCACCGCGTCGAGCACTAGATACGCTCCGCCGGTCGCTGAATATGCGAGTATTCCGGCTTCGGGAGCGGGCCAACGATTGCGGATTTGTCCACGATGAGCAGTCGCCGTGGTACGGTCTGCAGCCAATGGCCGTGAATCCCGTCGTATTTGATGTCAACCGCGTATGCAATCGGGACGCCGGCCGGATAGACCTCTCTCCCAAGTTGCGATATCGTCGGATTGGCGTCGATCGCTACGTGCCGGTATTCGCGCGGGATCGCCGACCAGTCGATATAGCCGCGGCGCTGAGATGCTAAACGCAAGGCGGCTTTCCGCATCTTCCTGAAAAACGACATCACTTCCCCCCTGCTGTCGCGCCATCGCCTTGATCGTAGCCGGCATCCTCAAGGCCGGAAAAGTAGTCCATCTTGGCAAACTGCTGGAAGCTCGCCATATCCTTGATCCCATCCTGCCAGTCCTCGAACTCGCCAACGGGGATGTCGGGATAGTTCATCGCCCAGAGGTCGTAAACCTGCCGCTTCGTGATCATGGCAGACTGCGAAAGCTGGGCGATTGAAGCGGCGAAGCGCTGGAAAATCTGGCTCTTCATGTCGGCCGACAGGGCGGAAAGTACGTTCCACTTGACATCGAACGGACTGTAGGTTTCGCCGTGGGCGATCGACAGCAGGCGGAGCGATGCGGCGAACAGCGCTTGATAAGCCGGCGTTACCTCGGCCCGGCAGTCGGTCACGTAGTCAACAGCCTGTTGCAGTTGCTCGATCGTCGTCGCGTGGTTTCCGGTCGCGAGCGGCCCCCAGAATAGTTCCGGTATTCCCGATCCCTCGAAGATTTTCCAGTATTTACGCTCAAGCGCCTTTTCGTGGGGGGCCGTGGCTCCGTCAGGCAGGAACTTGTAGTCGGTCTTATCGTGGTCGAAACGGTTGATGACCATGTCCGCCCGCGGCATGTCATAAGTCGCGAGCGTGGCGGTGTCGCTCGATCCGAGGTTGTTCTCGCACCACCTGCCGACGTCCTCAACGTCCTGGACCATCTTCGGAAGGAACTTCGTCAGCATTTCCGACACGCGGAAGTCGGTATCGTGGTAGTCCTTCAGGTCGCGAATGATGCGCGCCAGGCTGGAATAGCCCCGGATATCGCCTTCATCGGCGTCGTGGGCGAAAGCGATCGGCAGTATTCCCGCGACGTTGCGGGCGGTGTAGTCGTCGACGTTGCCCGGCTTTTGGCCTGACCAGGTTACAACAATACGCGAGGTGTCGAAGCGGCGCTTGCGGCGAGCGTAGGTGGTCAAGTTTTCGCTGATCGACAGGTTGAATTCCTCGTCGGTGAGGATTGCGGACGGTTGACCGGTCAGCACGTCGATCAGGATGTCAGCGACCGCCGAGTCGGGGATTTCCTCCCAAACCAGCGTATCACTCTTGGCGTCATACCGCGGCCAGCGCCAGGTCGTTCCGAGTAAAAGTTGCGAGCGGTGAAGCTTGGTGATTCGGAGGCCCATCGCGGCGACTATTCCGGTCAAGACTTCCTGCGTCCGCTCGTCGTTCGATGTCGGCGTCGGCAATCCCATCATCGCGACAGGCCGGGCGATTGGCGTATATGCCAGCGGGGAGGCGAATTGCAGGCCTTGGAATGTGCCGTGATAAAGCCCGGTAAGCATTTCGGCATTCGCAACATAGCCTCCGGTCAAGTCGCGCGGATACGGGCGAGCGGCCGTAGTCTTTGTCGGGGTTGACGTCTCTTTTCCGGAAAACCATGAGAAAATGGACTGCGTAAGGGTGGATAGAGTCATTGGCGGTTCCTTCGGGCCGCAAGGGCGGCGCCGGCACGAGGGTCGGAGGGGGGCGAAGACGTCAGCGCGTTGAACGCCCCGGCGGCCGCGTCTCCTTGGTCGTCGTGTCCATATTCTTTCGGGTTGTCGGTCAGAGCGGACAGCTCGTCCATGAATGCGTCGTTCCACTTGCCGCGAACAAGCTTGACATTTCCGGCTTGGACCTGAGCCGACAACGGTTTCCAGC
>CAZGDK010000137.1:0-7911 GCA_964525155.1 uncultured Smithella sp.
CCGAAGCGCCGATCATCGTCGGCACAACGGAAATTCTGCGCAACCAGCTCTACGATGCCATGCACCGGGGAGACGATTTGAACTGCGATCTGGTGATTCTGGACGAAGCGCATTTTCTGGGCGACATGGACCGCGGCGTCGTCTGGGAAGAAATTATGATTTACCTGCCGGTGCGGGTGAACCTCCTTTTGCTTTCCGCCACCATCGGCAACGGTGATGAAATCGCCGCGTGGCTTTCCTCCATCCGCCGCAAACCCTGCAAGGTGGTCCGCGAAGAAAAACGTCCTGTTCCTTTGTATCCGGTATTCCTGCACCCGTCGGGCTGTCTGCATCCCTTTCTGGAAGGCAAGAAAGCCGCGCCCGTCGTTTATGAATTTTTGAAAAAGGACAAGTTTCCCCGCCGGGGAAGCCGCCGTCCGCCGGATTACGCGGGAATTTTGCGCGTGCTCGAACGCTTTGACATGCTGCCGGCTATTTTCTTTCTGAAGTCGCGTTCGGAATGCGACGCGGCGCTGGGCACCCGGCCGGGACTTCCGCCGCTTAAAGATAACGATGCGTTTGCGGATGATTTATATGACATGCTCGATCGGTTTCCCTCTCTGGGCGGTCACAGGCAGATGAAGGCTCTGCGGATTTCGGGGCTCGCCGCGCATCACGGGGGACAGCTTCCGGCCTGGAAACTACTGGTAGAAGAAATGATGAACCGGGGGCATCTGCGGGCCATCTTTGCGACCACCACCGTGGCCGCCGGCGTGAATTTTCCCGCGCGCACCATCGTCCTTTTTAATTCCGACCAGTTCAACGGCCATGATTTCGCGCCGCTTTCCGCCACGGAATTTCGGCAGATGACCGGCCGCGCGGGAAGGCGCGGCCAGGACAACATCGGCTTTATGCTGGCCGTACCCGGCCGGTTTATGGATCTGGGGCATGTCAAAAGAATGCTTTCAGCCCAGCCTGAGGATATTGAAAGTCAAATTAAAAACGACTTTGCGATGGCGCTGAACCTGCTTATGTCGCAGACGCCCGCCGACATCAAAAAAATATTTGAACAGTCCTTTGCCGCCTGGCAGCAGCACGGCGTTCACAAGGATGCGGCCTCGGCGGCGGACGTGCTGTGGAAAGACTTTTCCCTGCATTTGACATTTTTGCAGCGGGAGGGTTTTGTTGAGACAGACGGGACGCTGACGGATGACGGCCGCTGGGCGGCGCATTTGAGGCTGGATGATCCGCTTCTCGTGGCCCAGTGCCTCAGGGAAAATGTCTTTCCCGAAAATGACGAGAGACTGCTTGCCGCGGTCATGGCTGTTTTTGCCTATGACCGAGACGATGAAATCCACCTGTCCACCAGGGAACTGCCGCATAAACTGATGGCGGCGCTGCGCAAGATGCTGCTTTGCGTGCGGCCGCTGATTCGCCGGATGGAAAGGGCGGGATTTTCCTATACGAAACTTTATCCTTCGGCGGGCGTTGCCATGTATTACTGGGCGCAGGGGCGCAATTGGGATACGGTGATTTCGGCCACAGGCATTGCCGAAGGAGACATGGCCACAATGATTTTGCGCACGGCGGACAACCTGCGCCAGATCGCCTCGCTCAAAGACACGCACCCCGACGTAGCCGCCTGCGCGTCGCGCGCGCGCGAGGCGATATTAAGAGAGCCGGTGCTTTTTTTGTAGGGAACGGTCGCGACCGTTCTCTACAGAGGAATAGCCGGTAGGCGTTTAGACTGTCGGGAATATGGTCGTCATTGCCGATTCTCAGTCGGCATGGCCATCTTTCTTTTTTCCACAATCAACCCTGTTTTAACTGCAACGAAAACGAGTCCTTTGAGGAATGTATCACCGGTAATGAGGAAGGTCCTTAAAGAACTCCGTCGTTCCGTATTGATTGCATTTTCTTAAAACACCAAAGCTTGCGCCTTCTGAGGCGATTCCAATCAAAAATTCGGACTGATTCGTTTATAACTCAGGTGCTCACCTGATTTACTTCTTTTGGCCTTTTTTCTACCCTGCCAGTCAGAGAAATTATGGAATTATAAAAGACAGGAGAATGAACCGGCTGCGTAAAATACTGATCATCGAAAACAAACGGATATGCGGCACAAAGCACATTGAAGAAAGGAAAACGAGTATGGAATATCAAAACATTATTTATTCAGTGGAAGAAGGCATCGCCACCATCACCTTCAACCGGCCCAAAGCGCTCAACGCCATGAACGGGCAGACGATGACGGAACTTTTCAACGCCGCCACAGCCTGCAAGAATGACCCGGATGTCAAAGTCGTGATCATTACGGGTTCCGGCTCCAAAGCGTTTGTCGCCGGAGCGGATATCTCCGAGATGCAGGATAAAACGCCGGTGGATGCCCTGTCTTTCATGGAACTGGGGCACGAAACGCTTCGCCTGATTGAAACGCTGTCCAAACCCGTGATCGCTGCCATTAACGGATTTGCTCTCGGCGGCGGCACGGAAATTTCCCTGGCCTGCGATGTGCGTTTTGCCGCCGAAAACGCGGCGTTCGGCCAGCCGGAAATTCTTCTGGGCATTATTCCCGGCTGGGGCGGAACGCAGCGCCTGCCCAGAATTATCGGCATGGGACGGGCCAAGGAACTGATTTTAGGCGGCGGGCAGATCGACGCCAAACGCGCTTACGAAATCGGTCTGGTCAACAAAATATTCCCCCAGGATCAGTTGATGGCGGAAACCCGCAAATTTGCGGCTAAGCTGGCCTCCCTGCCGGGCTTTGCGCTCAAGATGGCCAAACACAGCATCAATTTCGGCTATGACTTGTCACTGGATGCCGCGACACGTCTGGAAGCCGAATGCGTGACGCAGTGTTTCAGCACCAAAGATCAGAAAGAAGGAATGAACGCGTTTCTGGAAAAGAGAAAACCGGCTTTCTGCGGCCGGTAAGAGGTTCAGGATATCCGGTGCGGACCGGTTTTTATATAGGGTGCAGGAATACGTAAACATGGATTCTGATGGCAACCCCGTCGGAAAAGAAATGACGCATGATGTGGGGGCGATAAGAAACCTCCGTAATTCCAGAAAACATAACTCGATAAAGGAGAGTTAACATGAATACAAATTTTAATGATGTGGTTATTGTTTCCGCCTGCCGGACGGCCGTTGGTAAATTTGGCGGGACGTTGAGAGATTTAAACGGTCCGATGATCGGCAGTGTCGCCATGAAGGGAGCTATCGAACGCGCCGGTATCGACGCCGGTATGATTGACGATGTACGTTTCGGATGCTGCTGCGAGCATCATGATTGCCTCAACATCGCCAGAGTCACGGCGCTGATGGCCAATATTCCGGACCATTGCAATGCCGTGACCGTTAACCGCGTTTGCATTTCCGGTATGGAAGCCGTCGTTTCCGGCATGGCCATGATTAAATCAGGGCTGGCCGATGTCATTCTGGGCGGCGGTGTCGAGCATATGTCCGGCGTGCCGTATGCTCTGTCCAATGCCCGCTGGGGCTACCGTCTGCAGGATCAGGTTTTCGAAGACGCGCTCATCCGTAAACTCCACTGCGGTTCCCGTTTGCTTCCGGGACCGGAGAAGGGACCTGTAAAATCCGGCATGCCCATCGACCTGTACAAAGGCAAGCCCTATATCATGGGATTGACGGCGGAATTTGTCGCCCAGATGTTGAATATATCCCGCGAAGATATGGATGAAGTCGCTTTGCGCAGCCACAACAACGCCGAGCGAGCCACCAAAAACGGTGACTTTGCCGATGAAATTGTTCCTATTGCAGTTCCCGGTCCGAAAGGTAAGCCTCCCATCGTCTTTGATAAAGACGAACATTTCATGCCGGGGCTGACCAGGGACAAACTGGCTGCCCTCAAACCGGCCTTTATCCCCGAAGTCGGCAAAGTCACCGCAGGCAACGCCTCCGGTCTCAACGACGGCGCCAGCGCCATGATCCTGATGTCCGCCGCCAAAGCCAAGGAGCTGGGCATCAAACCGATTGCCCGTATTCGTGGCGTAGGCTACGGCGGATGCCATCCTTCTGTTATGGGCACCAGCCCCATTCCGGCCGTCAAGCAGTTGCTGGCAAGAACCGGCCTGAAAATATCCGATTTTGAACAGATCGAACTCAACGAAGCTTTTGCCGCTCAGTACCTGTCCTGCGAAAGAGAACTGGGGCTGAACCGCGACATTACCAATGTTAACGGTTCGGGTATCGGCCTGGGCCATCCGATCGGATCGACCGGCAGCCGGATTATGGTCACCCTGATGTACGCGATGAAGAAACGCGGGAAAACGCTGGGACTGGCGACGCTTTGCGGCGGCGGCGGTGTTTCCATGGCCACGGCCATCGAGATGATTTAGTAAACAATGGTCTTCGACGCCGTTTACGACTGTCGGAGATAAGATTTCATAAAGAACGTTTTTTAGAAAAGGAGAACAGTATGGATTATAATTTACCGGAAGAACTTCAGATGTTGAAGGACATGGCTTATAAATTCGGTCAGGCCGAAATGGCGCCTCATGCCCATGAGGCGGACGAGAAAGAAGCTTATACGCCGGAGATCAGGATGAAGGCGGCGGAAAGCGGCCTTCTGGGCGCCTGGATTCCGGAAGAATACGGCGGCCCCGGCGTGGGTTTCCTGGGACATGCCCTAGTGACGGAAGAACTTTCCAAAGCCTGCATCGGCATCGGACTCAACCTTTACGGCGCCTGCTTCGGCGCACAGAACATTTATCATTACGGAACGGAAGAGCAGAAAAAGAAATACCTTCCGCCCATCTGCACCGGCGAGTACGTTTTTGCCGGAGCTTATACGGAACCGAATGCCGGTACAGACGTGGCCGGTTATAAAACCAGAGCCGTGATCGACGGCAAGGACTGGGTCATCAACGGAACAAAAATGTTCATCACCAATGGCACCTGCAGCACGCATATGATCGTACAGGCCATTACGGAACCGGATGCCAAAAAGCACTCCAGCTTCAGCCAGATTCTGGTTCCGTGCGACGCCAAAGGCGTGACCCGGACCAAACTCCACGGCAAACTGGGGCTTCGCGCCAGCGACACCGCGGAAATCGCGCTGGAAGACGTTCGCGTACCGGTGGAAAATTTAGTCGGCGCGCGCGGCAAGGGGTTCTATCAATTGATGCATTTTTTCGATGTCACCCGCATCATGATCGCCGCTCAGGCCCTGGGGCTCTCCGAAGCATGCCTTGCCGCCTCCGTAAAATATGCCAAAGAAAGAAACGTATTCGGCGCTCCCTTGGGAAGCTATCAGATTACCATGCAGAAGCTGACGGAAATGGCGATCAAGATTGAAGCTCTGCGCGGCTTTGTCTACAAATCGGCCTGGCTGGTGGACAACGGAACACCGGATTATCATCTGGCGGCCATGGGCAAGTATCTGGGCGGCCAGACGGCGGTCTTCTGCGCCAATGCCGGTGTGGAAATCCACGGCGGCTACGGCTACATGGAAGAGTACGATGTGCAGAAATGGTATCGGGATGCCAAAATTCTCGAACTCTATGAGGGCACCAAGGAAGCGGAAATCATGACAATCGGTAAAGTACTGCAAGCAAAATAGTATTAGGCCCCCCTCCCACTATTTGCGCTTGTTAAAGGGCCGGCCCCCACCGGCCCTTTTTTTTAAATTCGGGAAGTTTTGTCCCTGCGGCAAATCTTCTTGGCGAGACGGGATAGGGGGAGATTCCTCTGCAAGAGTGCGTTCCCCCTCTTTTCTAAAGAGACTGTGTCGCAATTCCATTTTCGTCATTCCGGACAAGCGAAGCGCGATCCGGAATCCAGGAATATTAAAGAGTTCTGGATTCCCGCCTTCGCGGGAAACCCTCATGTCCCTCGTGACGCCACGTGGGCATGAAAATAGGATCTTTGATATTACTACGGAATTTGCGCTATTTTCGTAGTAATGACCGCGTTTTAACATTCTGACACAGTCTCTTAGAAAAGGGGGACTAACACAGCCTGCGGCTGACCGTAAAGGATGGCGCGCCGGTCAATGGACGGAAATAGGGTGTCCGGGAAAAAGGATACGAAAACCGGAGATGCAAAATGAGGTCTTCACCGAATTTACCCGTTCAACGTTTCTTGATACGTTGCAGTTGAAAGAGCGATGTGCGGGTTTCTCGAAATGCGCATCGGGCAGGAGAAAAAAAACAAAAACCGGAAGGATCATGAAAGTATCGCCGGTAAAAACAGGGATCGAAAGCAACCAAAGGAGAAAATCATGAAAGAAATAAAGAGAGTTTGTGTGTTAGGCGCGGGGTTAATGGGCAACGGAATCGCGCAGGTATGTGCTCAGGCGGGCATGGAAGTGACCCTGCGGGATATCGAACAGCGGTTTGTCGACGGCGGCATGAATACCATTAAGAAAAATCTCGCCAAAGACGTGGAAAAAAAGAAGAAAACCCAGGCGGAAATGGACGCCATTCTGACGCGGATCAAACCCACGCTGGATCTGAAAGAAGCGGCAACCGGCGCGGACGCGGTCGTGGAAGTGGTGATCGAAGTGATGGACGTCAAAAAGAAAGTCTATCAGGAACTCGATACCATCGTGCCGGCCGACTGCCTTTATTTTACCAATACGTCGGGCTTGAGCATTACCGAAATGGCTGCCATTACCAATCGTCCGGATAAAGTCATCGGAACGCATTTTTTCAATCCGGTGCCGGTCATGAAGCTGCTGGAAGTCATCCGGGCCTATCAGACATCCGATGAGACCCTGCAAGCGGCGCTGGCCTGGGGCAAGAAGCTGAACAAGGAATGCATCATCGTCAAGGAAGCCCCCGCATTTGCCGTCAACCGCATCCTGTGCACCATGATTAACGAAGCCTTCTACACGCTGGATGAAGGCGTTGCCACCGCTGAAGATATCGATAAGGGCATGCAGCTCGGCTGCAATCATCCCATCGGGCCGCTGGCTTTGTCGGACCTGATCGGCAACGACACGCTGCTGCGCGTGATGGAAGGCCTGCACAGAGAATTGGGCGACAAGTATCGTCCCGCGCCGATTCTGAGAAAGCTTGTCCGCGCCGGAAACCTGGGAAGAAAGTCGGGCCGGGGTGTTTACAGCTATAAATAGTTGAAAGGTCCTTATCGCACGGCCGGATAAGCGCTTTTTCAATCTTGTTTCCTGTTATGGGGGACTGCGAAGTATCTGTTATAAAAATGTTCTAACACTGGAGGCAAAAAGCAAGGGAGAGATCATGGAACTGGAAAAATGGAGAAATATATATCCGGAAAAATTTGCCACCGAGAATGTGATATTCGGTCGCATTCACCGGGGGGACACGATTTTCATCGGGTCGGCCTGCGCAGAACCACAACATCTGGTGCAGTCTCTGATCCATTATGTAAAATCAAATCCGAAAGCTTTCTGTGACGCCGAAGTTCTCCACATCCGGTCGCTGGGAATCGCTCCGTATGCTGCGGAGCGATTCAAACAGCACTTTCGCCACAACTCATTTTTCATTGGCGACAGCACGCGAGACGCCATCAACCACGGTGTGGCGGATTATACGCCTATCTTTTTGTCCCAGACGCCGAAGCTCTTTGACAGAGGCATCGCCCGCGTCGACATCGCGCTGATTCAGACATCTTTACCCGACACGCTGGGCTATATGAGCCTGGGCATCAGTGTCGATATCATTAAGGCGGCCGTGAAAAGGGCGTCCGTGGTGGTGGCCCAGGTCAACCGTTTCATGCCGCGCGTTCACGGCGATTCCTTTCTGAACATCAAGGACGTCGACTACATCGTTCCCCGGGACGAATCTCTGCTGGAATACAGCCCCGAAGCGGAAAACGATATCGCCTGCCGCATCGGGAAGTATGTCGCCCGTCTGGTGGAAGGCGGAGACACAATTCAGGTCGGTTACGGTAAAATTCCCAACGCCGTTTTACCGCATCTTTGCGAAA
>CAZGDK010000138.1:0-7882 GCA_964525155.1 uncultured Smithella sp.
GCGCAAACATTGCCGGCTTCACGAAAGTCGCCAAGGCCATGCTGGCGTTCGGGATTGTTTAAACATTACTGTAGGGAACGGTCGCGACCGTTCCCTACTATTTGTTATTTTCCTAAAAAACAGATCATCTTCTGCGTGACAATATCGGACAGGAGCCTGACATCCTTTTCCCGGACGTCATAAACCCGCACGACGTCCGAGAAGCGGGTGTCGCCGGGCATCAGATCCTCCAGAATGTTGGGCTGCTTTTTCATCCAGGCGTCATTGAAAATCACTCCATCCTTCTCCGGGTAGATGGCCATGTAAAAGATGTCCATCTCCACCATGTCCTGGAAGAAATGCGTGCCGAAAGACAAGTCCGGAATGAGCGCGCCGTCCGAATAGGCGATTTCACCGATGGCCGTGATGTTGTTGATTTCGGAGAACTTTACCGAAACACCCATCGCCGGCGTCGTGGTGCCCCAGCGGCCCGGCCCCAAAAGAATGGTCGGCATGGCCTCACGCCTGCCGATCTGCCGGTTGAGCTTGCCCACAAGCCTCGCAATTTCATATTTTTCCTGAAGATTCAGTTTTGCGTATCCCTGGGGATCGACGGCAATAATTCTCGAAATGGCCTGATAAACGCTGCCTCCCATGAAATTGGCCTCCTGACGGATCAGGATTTTTGATTTTGAAATTTTATCCGGCAGTTCGACGCGGCTGTAATGCCCCTTGGTCTGAAACGGACGGCACTGCAAAAGATTGATTCTGGTTTTGCCGTGGGCGTCAAAGTTGACGGTGAATTCAATATCCACCGGATAGCGGTAAACCTGTTCCAGTTTTTTGAGCATTTGGGACATGGTCTCGGCAAACGGCGTATTTGAGAGCAGATCGTCGAAGGTTAACACCCAGACATCCCCCGGGGAGCGGCCGACGGACTGCATATACTCAGAGGCGGCCGTGTCCCGCGACGCGATCAAATCCAGATGGGCTTCAATGTCTTCGGTGAGCAGCTGCCGGGCCGGAAGCGACTGAAATTCGTTTTCCTTGAGGTTTAAAGCGTCCACTTCCCGTTGGGTAAAGCGCTGCATGTCTTCCTTGTTGGCGTAAGGTTTGACCAGCGGCGCGTCTAGCGCGACGATGCGCGGATAATCGTTTTCCACGCGGTTGACGGCGCGTGTGCCCATGCCATAAACAATCCGCAGCATGCCCGCTTTCGGGTCCATTCCTTTTTGCCAGACAAACGTGTTGTAGGAGAGCCCCACGCCCGCCAGATCGGGGAAGAAGTAAATGCCGCGATGCGCGCCGGACACGCGCTGGACCAGAAGCGCCATCTGCTCGTCTTGCTGGGCCATGCCGCGCTGCATGCGGTAGGTGAGCGCGTCTTCGTTCATTGTCGAGGCGTAAATCTTGCGGACCGCGTCTTCAAAATGCCGGTAACGTTCTTCCGGCGTGCCCTGGTTGACGCAGAAATAGCTTTCGTACTTTCCGGCAAAAGCATTGCCGAAGGCGTCTTCCAGAAGCGAACTGGAGCGGACAATAATCGGCGCCTGACCGTAGTATTCGAGCATCAATAAGAACTGTTCCTTGATTTCGTCGGGGAAGACGCCGTGGAGCATTTTGTTTTTGAGCTCGCGGGCGATTTCGAAGTAGCCTTCGTCTGTTTTATGAGCCATCAAAAGCTTCCACCAGCCGTTTTGCACCATATAGGAATAGAAAATATCCGAGCCGATGTAAAAAGAGTCGTGCATTTCCAGTTCTGCTTTCCAGTCGAACGTCGGGTCCTTGCCAAGGATGTTGCGCGCCAGCAGCATGCCGACGGACTTGCCGCCGATAAATCCCGTGCCGATCAGCCTTTTTTTGATTTCCACCAGGTCTTCAAGCGAAAAATATTCCCTCACCAGCGACAGCATTCTTTTTTCCCGGCCGATCATCACGCGGGAGAGCGTTTCCACCATCTCCTGTTTTTCCTGGACGGCCTCGGGATTTTCCAAAATCCGGGTGGCCTTGAGGAAAATGCGCTCCCAGTAGTCGAGATTGCGCACGCCGCTGGTGGCGTTGCGGTCGGTCAGGAAAGACAGGATGCTTGCGGCGTCCGCGCTGTTTAGAATCGGCACGAATTTGTCGCCTTCCAGAACGTGCGGCAGATACATGGTCGGAGAGTAGCGTTTCCAGGCCTTGAGCGGGTGGATGCAGATTTTTCCCTGATTGTTGTATACATCGAGCAGCACCTGGGTGGTTTCACGGATGCGGGCCACGGTTTTGTAAGAGTGGCGGCCGCGCAAGAGCGCGAAATAAGCCACGGTGTTGAGTTCAAACAGATAAGGGCAGGTGATGACGAAAAAATTGCCGATCATCAGGTCGGTGGCCCAGGCCATAAGCAAGTCGGACAGACAGTCGAATACGTAAAACACGTCGCGTCCTTCGTCGCGGACGATGTTATGGACCTGCGTGGAAAACGATTCAAAACCCTGGTTGGCGTTGAGCTTGTACACCTGAATTTTCTCATGGGGCGCCAGAATCGGCGGATGGCTGGCAAAGCGCATGTAGACAATGCGATGGCCGCGAGCCAGCGCCGCTTCCACATAGGGATCGACAAACCGTTTGTAGTCGCCGATGTCGTCGACCTGCATGACGACATTGTCGCCCATCTGCAGATAATTGAGGATTTCGTCCAGGCCGGCAACGCCGGTCGTCACGCGTGTGAAAGGGGCCATGGTCTATCTTTCCTTTAGGTAATGTTTTTGCGGAACAATTTTGTCCGCCATCATTACGTCTTTTCGATTTCCAGGTTCGCCCCATATCCGGGGCGTATTCTTCATAAGATTCATTATATCCGTATGTTGCATCATCCGCGCGCCGTTTTGGCGCTGTTTTGTCCCTTGGCGCGAAATCTCTGCCGTGGGTCTGATTAAGATATATAACAATTTTTGTGCCACAAATTCCCTTTACGCTGTTGGGCGCGTCCTATAGCCCATGGCCCATAGCCTATCGCCTTTTACCTTGACATCTCTTTTCGCAATCTTTACAGTTCAAATCCGTAAGCGTCAGATGTTTTTATCCAACCTCTTAAATGATTATACATGAATATCAACGACCTTTTAAAAAGATTGCGAGATGATAACAGTCTCAGCGCCAGTCAGGCGGGCGTTCTTGCCGACCTGCATGCCGGCAAAATTTATTCCGTCCACCGCGAGCTGCGCTTTTTTCTTTATTTTGGCATTGTGCTGATTGTGGCCGGCGCGGGCTTCACCATCCGGCAATACTTTGCCGACCGGGCTGATCTGGCTATTGTGGCCGCGCTGACGCTCGCTTGGGCCGGGGCGTTTCTTTACTGTTTTTCCAAGGGGAGCGCCTTTGCCGCAGGAGAAGTAGCCCCGCCCCACATCGCTTTTGATTTTATCCTTTTTTTCGGTTGCGCGTTTTACGCGCTGGATATCGCTTATCTGGAAACGCATTTTTGGGTTCTGGGCGAGGGGTGGAAAAATTACCTGCTGGTTTCGGCGGCGCTTTTCTTTTTCCTTGCCTACCGTTTTGACAACCGGCTGGTTTTGTCGCTGGCGCTCTCATCGCTTGCCGCCTGGTTCGGCTTTACGCTGTCGGCGCACCGGATGTTTTCGCTGGAAGAGCATTATCGTCTTTACGCCATTGTATTCGCCCTGATGGCGCTGGGTGTGGGCGCGCTATCGCATCGTCTGGCCGTCAAAAAACATTTCTTTGACATCTATCTGAATTTTGCGGTTCATTTTCTTTGTCTGGCGCTGATTTCCGGCGTTCTGGAGCGCAAGCTGTGGTCGCCCTATTTTCCGGCGCTGATTTTGTCATGCGCCGCCTGCGCTTTTTATGCCGTCTCGGTCCGCCGGTTTCTCTATATGCTCTTTGCTCTTCTTTACGGTTATATCGGCCTCAGCATCGTGGTGGTGGACGGCATTCATCGGGAGACGTTTTTTGTCTTTCTGTATTTCATGGTTACCTCAGCCATGATTCTTGCTCTGGTCTTTGCCGTGTCGCGCAAATTTAAGGAGAAACAATGAGCGTAAGCCTGTATTCAGACGATCAGGAACAAAATATTTACATCGGCCGCGAGGCTGAAACCTGGCATCGCTCGGCGCTCATCGACGGCGGGCAGCTGTTTGCGGTCTATAAGGCGCTGGATATTTCTCTGCGCCGGACAAACCTGTTTTTCCGGATCCTTTTCTTTATTTTTACGGGGCTGGGCGTGGGTGCGGCCGTGGGATTGCTGGTCTGGATAATGGAATCTTCAGGCGATGCGGTTGTGGCCCTGGTTATGTTATTTTGCGCCCTCGTCTGTTACATCACGGCGGAGGGCCTGGTCCGGAAAGTCCGCCTGTACCGGCATGGCCTTGAAGAGGCTCTTGCGATGGCCTCAATGATCCTGTGGCTGGCCGGCTTTCTGATCGCAATCGACAATCTCAATCTGGAGCATTGGCTGGTTTCCGTGGGGGCATGCCTGATCCTTGCGGCATCGGCCTGCCTGATCTATCTGCGTTTCGGCTACCTGTATGCGGTCGTAATCGGCATGATCTCCCTTTGCGCCATACCGTTTCAGTTCTCCCTGCCTCACGTGACGGAAAGATTGATCCTGCTTTTAATGCTTTGCGCCGCCCTGGCGCTTTGGCTGTACCGCGACGGAAAGGCCACGCTGGATTTTAAAAAAGATCGCTGCACACTGATACTGGCTTGCCTTCTGGCCGCCGTCTATCTGACCGTCAATCTGCATGTTGCGAATCTAATCGGATCGTTTATCGAAGGCGCGGGCGCAGGTCATTTCCGTCCGGAATCTTTCCCGCCCGCTTTGTACTGGGCATCCTATGTCCTGACGTTTCTGCTTCCGGCGGTCGCAATCTTTGCCGGCATCAAAAGCCGCAGGCGACCCATTCTCAATATCGGGCTTGCCATGGCCGTAGCGACGCTTACGACAAACAAAAGCTACCTGGGATTTGCGCGCTACGCTTGGGACCCGGCGATTCTGGGGCTTGTGATGGTTGGCCTTTCCCTGTTTTTGACCCGCCGGCTCAATGCCGGTCCGGAGAAAAATCGCTCCGGATTTACCGCCCGTGCTATTTTGAAACCGGAAGACCACGGCATGACCCTTGCGGATGCCGCGGCTGCTTTAACGCCGGGTGTCATTGAAGCCGGGCGATCGCCCGGGCCCGGCGCGACGGACGCCTATCTGGAAGGCGGCGCTTCGGGAGGCGGCGGAGCGCAAAGAAAAGTCTGAAGAAGCATGCAAAAATATGATATAAACGCGTCAAACGGTCGGGCAAAGAATCATTCGGAAATTAAAATTTTAAAATGGAGGTCTGTTATGAAGTTATTGCGCAGGATAGGGCTTGCGGTTTTTTTTCTGGTTATTGTTCTGAACACCGGGATCGGTTTGGCACAGGAAAACCAGGACGGTAAAGTCGGGATGACGGACTGGACGAAGATCGTCGAATCAAAAGTTACCGATCAGATCGGCGACAAGGGATTGATTAATTATCAGGACGGCTATATCGAATCTGTCGGCACGGGCGCGCCGCCCGAACAGTTTTACGGCAAACCACAGGCCCGTCCCATGGCGCTTAGGGCCGCCCAGGTGGACGCCTATCGGAACCTGCTGGAAACCGTCCAGGGCGTGCAGATCGATTCCAAAACCACCATCAAGGATTTTGTTACGGAAAGCGACACCATCAACACCGCGATCAGCGGCATGGTCAAAGGCGCGCAGATCGTGAAAAAAGAGTATCTGTCCGACGGAACGGTGGAAGTGACGGTGCGCATGCCGCTGTCCGGCGTGGCCAAGGCGATTATTCCGCAGGCGATCAAAGACGACAAGAAGGAAGACATGAAAGAGCACAAGCCCGTGCCGTTCTCAAAAAAGCCCGCCCCGCCGGATGAAGTCTATACGGGGCTGGTCATTGACGGCCGGGGTCTTCAGGGGCGGCCGGCCATGTCGCCCAAAGTTTTTGACGAAAACGGCGCCGAGGTGTACGGCACCCTCATTGTGAAGAAAGACTATGCCGTGCAGCAGGGCATCTGCGGGTACGCTCGGGATCTCACCGCCGCGCAGTCCAATACCCGCGTGACGAATAATCCGATGACCGTCAAGGCCGTGCGCGCCCAGGGCGCGGGCATGTCGGAATTCGTGCTGAGCATGGACGACGCCAACAAGATTCGCGCCGCCAAGGATAATCTGACCTTTTTGCAGAAATGCCGTGTCATGATCGTTTTGGATTGATCGTCACGTCATCAGCCGATCACGCGCCGCGCTAAGCTGTAATCCAAAAGGCCGTTTCATCCGCAGATGAAACGGCCTTTGGCATATCCTCCGCCGGCGCGGCAGTCCGGCGAATGCCGGAGAGGCGTCAGTCCCGCGCATGCCGGATGTCGCCCCGCATGCGCGGGGTAAGCTCCGTGACGGAGGTGGAAAAAATTAAAGATGTGCTCCCCATTATTCCCCAAGTATTGTCATCCCCGCTTGTGCCCTCCAGGGTACGCAGGCGGGAATCCAGGATTTTTGAAAATAACTAAAAGGAGGCAGTGAAACCGGGGCATCCGGCATACGCCGGAGTTCCTGCCCTGTAATCGATATCCTTTAATCAAGGGTTGTTTCCTGAATTTCCTCTGAATTCCGGATTAAATTCCCATGCGACTATTTAGCAACGCTTTGCATAATAGTCTTGACTATCGTGCAAAGCGTTGCTAAATAGTCAGGCATGAAACGTTACCTTTATGAGCCGGTTAAAAAAGATATTCAGAAGAAAATGGTCATTCTGACGGGACCGCGGCAGGTTGGGAAAACCTGGCTGGCCAAAGAGCTGATGGCGGAATTCAAGTCACCGCAATACCTGAACTTCGACAGCATCGCTGATGCCGGAATCATCAACAATCAAGCATGGCCTCTCCAGAGCGATCTGCTCATCCTGGATGAAATCCACAAAAAACCGCAATGGAAAAAATATATCAAAGGTGTTTTTGATACACGCGCAGCAAATCAGGCCATACTGGTCACCGGAAGCGCCAGGCTCGATACGTTTCGCCAATCCGGAGAATCCCTGGCGGGCCGTTATTATCCGATGCGGCTCAATCCGATTTCCGTTCGCGAGCTTACGGATTCCGTGAAGCCCCAGGAGGCTTTAACGCTGCTGAACCGGTTTGGAGGGTTCCCCGAACCCTTTTTATCCGGCTCGGACCAGGAGGCGTCGCGCTGGCGCAATCAGTATTATACGGATTTGATCCGCGAAGACATTCTGGAGTTTGGCCGCCTGCAGGAGGTGCGCACGATGCGTCTTTTGCTGGAATTGCTGCGGACGCGGGTCGGGTCGCCTCTTTCCTACACGTCGATTGCCCAGGACCTCCAGATTGCCCCCAATACCGTCCGGCGCTACATCGAAATTCTGGAAAGTTTGTGCATCGTATTTACGATACGGCCTTTTCATCAAAACGTGGCCAGGGCCATTTTGAAGGAGCCCAAACTGTATTTTTACGACACCGGCTTTGTGCAGGGCGACGAAGGCGTTCGTCTGGAAAATACCTGCGCGGTTTGTCTTTTGAAACATGTCCAGTATCTTCAGGACACAGGCGGCGAAGATGTGGAATTGAACTATGTCAAAACCAAGGAAGGCAAAGAAGTGGATTTCACGCTGAGCCGTAAAAAAAAGGCGACGCACTTGATTGAAGTTAAAATCTCAGACGACACGCCGACCGCGTCCCTGGTTGCCTTGTCGAAAAAAATACCCGACGCGCAGGCTATTCAGCTAGTCGGAAATCTTCGGCGCGAACAGCAGATTGATCGGGTAGCGGTCATGAGCGCCGGCAAATGGCTTGCGCAGTTATCCGCGTAGCGGACGGAAATTGTCCTCCGCCGGAGACTGCGTCGCAATAGTTTCAAATCGTCATT
>CAZGDK010000139.1:0-7793 GCA_964525155.1 uncultured Smithella sp.
TAAAACGGTTTTACCGGCGCGCGGCGGCGAAACGATTAGGCCGCGCTGTCCCTTGCCGATGGGGACGAACAGATCGAGAGTGCGTGTGGAGAAATTTTCCGAATCGTATTCCAGATTAAGTTTTTCCTGGGGATATAAAGGCGTCAGATTGTCGAAAAGAATTTTATCGCGGGCCTGTTCCGGGCTTTCAAAATTGACCGTATCGACCTTGAGCAGGGCGAAATATTTTTCGCCTTCCTTTGGGGGGCGGACTTCGCCGGAGATGGTGTCGCCGGTCCGGAGGTTGAAGCGGCGGATTTGCGAGGGTGAAATGTAAATGTCGTCCGGACTGGGCAGATAGTTGTAATCGACGGCGCGTAAAAAGCCGAAGCCGTCAGGCAGAATTTCCAAAACACCGGAGCCGGAGATGACGCCGTTTTGTTCGGCCTGGGTTTGTAAAATGGCGAAAATCAGATCCTGGCGACGCATGCCGCTTGCGCCCGGAACTTCCAGCTCTTTGGCCATATTGGTGAGTTCGCTGATGGGCAGCCTTTTAATGTCTTCGATGTTCATAGATAGTTCCTTACTTTTGAATTAATAACAGGCACGGTATTGAGATGGGATGTATTTGTATTAACTGCATTATTATTTTTTGGACAGACTAGATACTTCAGGTTTTTTAGCAGCTATGGACTTAATATCGGCTTGTTTATTTGAATACTTGAATCGCTCCAAAAGGCAGGGCTAAAAAAAGCCTCTGACGAATTGGCAACTACGCTATATGAATCAGGTAAAACTGTCAAGAGATATTCTTGCCCGCGTGTAAAAATGTCTTAAGAGCAAAAAAGAAGATTTGCGGCAAGTTTTTTCTTGATTCCTGGGCCGTGCTGAACTAAATGATTTTAATTAATTTTTTAATGAAGAAAGGTTGTATATGAGTGATTTGAATCCTAATGATGGGGCGGATGGTTGTTTGACCGATGAACTGGCGGATATCTGTCTGGAAGAATTAACGCCTGAGCTTCAGGAGGCCTGTGCGCGTGCGGGTTGGACCGCCCTGGCCCCTGTGCAGGCGAAATCCATTCCCTATATGCTGGCCAGACGCGACGTGATGATTCAGTCGCGCACCGGCAGCGGAAAAACCGGCGCGTATCTGCTGCCGATCATGCAGAACATTGACTTGCAGAAAAATGTCGCCCAGGCGCTGGTGCTGGTGCCGACGCGCGAGCTGGCCTCGCAGGTGGCCCGTGAAGCCGAGATGCTGACTCAGGGAACGGAATTGAGAACCGCCGTGGTATACGGCGGCGTCGGCTACACCGCGCAACTCGAAGCGTTTCGCGGCGGCGCGCAGCTGGTGGTCGGAACGCCGGGGCGCATTCTGGATCATCTCCTGAAAAATACGCTGTCGCTGGATCACTTGAAAATCCTGGTGTTTGACGAGGCCGACCGGATGCTGTCGATGGGCTTTTATCCCGATATGGTCAAAATCCGCAAATACATTCCGGTGGGCAAAATTGCCAGCAGCATGTTTTCCGCGACGTTCCCGCCGCAGGTGGTCCGCCTGGCCGATCAGTTTCTGCGCCACCCGCAATTGCTGAGCTTGAGCGGCAATCAGGTGCATATCGCCGAAATCGAACATGTCTATTATGTGGTGCCGGGGATGCGCAAGGAACGGTCGCTGGCGCGGATTATTGAAATTGAAAACCCCGCTTCCGCCATCATTTTCTGCAACACGAAAGACGCGGTGCATTATTTGTCCGTCGTTTTGAAGCGGTTTGGCTATGACGCCGACGAGCTCTCCTCCGATCTGGCCCAGAGCGCCCGGGAAAGAGTCATGGCGCGCGTGCGCCGGGGGGCTTTGCGCTTTCTGGTGGCCACCGACGTGGCGGCGCGCGGCATTGATATTCAGGATCTGTCGCACGTCATTCAGTATGAGCCGCCGGAAGACCCGGAGGCTTACATCCACCGCGCAGGGAGGACCGGCCGGATGGGCTCGGGCGGCGTGGCCATATCGCTTGTGGCGGAAATGGAAAAGTTCAAACTGCAAAGCATTGCCCGCTACTATAATATTAATATGGAAGAAAAGCCGCTGCCGGATGATGATGAACTGGAGCGGGTGGTCGCGGAACGCATCACCGCGCTGCTGGAGGCGCAGCTTCGGGCGCGGGATAATCTTCAACTGGAGCGGATGCAGCGCTTCCAGTCCCTGGCGCGCAATTTGTCGCAATCCGATGAAGGGCTGTCCCTGATGGTCATGCTGCTGGATGACTACTATCAGCAATCCCTGCACGCGCCGCCGGAGCAGCCGGCCGTCGAAGTAAAGGTTGAAACCGCCGCGCCCCTTGCCGCCAGGAAGAGGCGGCCGCGCTCCAGAAGTCGAAAACCGGGAAAGGAAACATAATGTTCAAGGCGCTGTATCGGGCTCGGAAATCGATTTATGGCGTTCTTTTTTGTTTTGGGGTTTGGTGCTGTCTGTCCTGCGCCACAAAGCCCCCCGTGGCGCCACCTCCGCCGAAGCCGGCCAAAATCGCCGTTGTTCTGGGGGCGGGCGCGTCCAAGGGCTTTGCGCATATCGGTGTACTGAAGGTGCTGGAAGCCCAGAGGGTACCCATCCACATGGTTGTGGGAACGAGCGCCGGGAGTATTGTGGGCAGTCTTTACGCCTCGGGTAAAAACGCCTTTGAGCTTCAGGAGATCGCCATGAAAATGGAGCGGGACAAGGTGATCGACTATGACTGGAAGGTTTGGAAAGGCGGGCTCATCAAGGGCGAGAAGCTTGAAAACTTCATCAATGCCCATGTGAGCCATACCCCGATTGAAAAGCTTAAAATCCCTTACTACGCCGTGGCGACCAACGCCGGCACCGGCGAGGAAATGGTCTTTGGCCGAGGGAACACCGGCATTGCCGTGCATGCCAGTTGCAGTGTGCCGGGGGTGTTTCAGCCGGTCAAAATCGGCAACAACACGTATGTGGACGGGGGACTGGTCAGCGCGGTGGCGGTCGATGTGGCGCTGCGCTTCGGGGCGGATGTCGTGATCGCCGTCGATATTTCCGGCGGCCTGGATCAAAAAACGCCCAACGGGGTGATGGACACGATGGGAAAAACCGTCGATATCATGTACATGCGCAACATTAATGCTCAGCTGAAAAACGCCGATGTCGTCATCCGGCCAAACGTCAAAGAGATTGGTTCCACGGAAATGGAAAAGGTCAATCTGGCCATCTTCGAAGGAGAAAAAGCGGCCATGGCGGTCATGCCATCAATCAATTCTGTGATCTATAACCTAAAGAAAGAGGGCAGACTGCCGTAATACAAGGGTATCAACAAAATCGGGAAAGGTGGAAAGACTTCATGGGAAAGATATGTGTTTCCAATGCTTTCAGTAAACGGTTGTCTGTGGTTCCAACGTATGGCGGCAAACTAACGGTTGACAGGTATTCCCAAACTCGCTTATAAATGAAGCACTGGAATAATGAATCGTTGACGAATGCTGTTGATATGATGGAGAGTCCCGGTGGACAAAACAATCATTAAAAGTACGTTCAACATCGACAAAGAGCTGGTCATCATTCTGCTTCTGGTTGCCATTGCCGGCTTTATTTATTTCTTCGTCATTAATCAGCGGGCGTTCTTAAATATCTTTTACCTGCCGGTTTTGCTGGGCGCCTATTTTTTCGGCAAGCGCTACGCCGTTATTTCAGCCTCCTTTTCGGTTCTCATCATCGGTTGCCTGGCTTATTTTTCCCCGCAAAGTTTCGCCATGTATCCCGGGCAAAACGCTGAATTGTTCAAATGGATGGATATCATAACCTGGGGGCTTTTTCTGCTGTTTACCGGCTACTGCATGGGGATTCTCTACGATAAAAAAGAAGAAGCCCGCAAGGAGCTGCAGCGCACATACAGCGGCATCATCGAAATGCTCTCGCTGGTGATCGAGTCGGCGGACAACTACACGCAAAGCCACTCCCACCGGGTCTCCATGATCGCGGAAATGATCGCCCGGCAGATGAGGCTCAATGCCTTTGAAGTGGAAAATATCCGGGTGGCCGCACTTTTGCACGATCTGGGAAAAGTCGGCGTGAGCGAGGCCGTCTTGCAGAAAGTCACGGCGCTCACCGCGCAGGAAAAAGTCAGGATGCGCCAGCATGCCTGGCTGGCCGTGAACATGCTGGAGCCTCTGGGTGAAACCGTCGGCGATATTCTGCCCATCATTTTGCATCATCATGAAAAATATGACGGCAGCGGCTATTACAAGGCGGCGCAGGACGATATTCCGCTGGGCGCCAGAATCATCGCCGTGGCCGACGTGTATGACGCGCTGACCACGGATCGCCCCTACCGCAAGGCATTCAGCACGCTTCAGGCCAAACAGGAAATTCAGGCCAATTCCGGAACGCATTTCGATCCGCAGGTGGTTTCGGCGTTCAATGCGATCTTTCCGTACATCGAGACCGAAAATTATTTGTTTCCTTCCAAGGAAAAACCGACCAACTGATCCCCCGGGTCATCTTGATTAAGAACGCAGGCAACAGGCGGTTATTTGCGCAGGTTGTATTTTATCATCTTGAGCTGCAGGCCCTTGCGGCTCAGCCCCAGGTGTTTGGCGGCTTTGGTGACGTTGCCGTCGAGGTCTTCCAGGCATTTGACGATCATCTGCTTTTCGACGTCTTCCATGTGCGTGCGCATGAAATCCTTGAAGGGCGTCTGGCCGTCGTCTTTGTCCGTGACGATGTCCTTTTCCAGATTGGCTTTGAATTCCGGCGGAACGTCTTCGGCCGCAAGCGACGGCGTTCTGGCCATCAGCATCATGCGCTCGATCAGATTTTCCAGCTCGCGGATGTTGCCCGGCCAGCGGTAGCGCAACAGAATATTCTTCACAGCGTCATCCGCGCCGCCAATGGCCAGATCCAGTTTCTTGTTGAATTTTTCAATAAAGAAATCCGTAAGCGGCAGGATGTCGTCAATCCGGTCCCGAAGCGGCGGCACGTTGATGGGAAAGACATTGAGGCGGTAATACAAATCTTCGCGGAACGATCCGTCCTGAACGCTTCGCAGCAGATTTCTGTTGGTGGCGGCTATGAAGCGGACATCGACCTTGATGGTCTTGAGGCCGCCCACGCGCTCGAATTCCTGTTCCTGCAAAACCCGCAGCAGCTTGACCTGCATGTCGCGGGGAATCTCTCCCACTTCATCCAGAAACAGCGTTCCCTTGTGCGCCAGTTCAAATTTTCCCGGCTTGGAGATGGCCGCGCCGGTGAAAGCGCCTTTTTCGTAGCCGAACAGCTCGCTTTCCATCAGCGTTTCGGCGATGGCCGCGCAGTTGATCTTGATGAGGGGATTGTTCCTGCGCGGCGAATTGCGGTGAATGGCTTCGGCCACCAGTTCCTTGCCCGTGCCGGTTTCACCGTTGATCAGAATGGTGGTGGTTGTGGGCGCCACCCGCTGGATGGCTTCGAAAATATCCGCAATGGACTTGCTCGTCCCGATAATGCCGGTTCGTTCAATGTCGTCGGGCGGCGACAGAAGCTCGTTGGCCTGAAGATTGCGGGTCTTGATGGCTTTGGCGACCACGCTTTTCATCTCTTCGAGTTCAAAGGGCTTGGTGATGTAATCCAGCGCGCCTTTTTTGAGCGCCTCGACGGCGGTGGCCACCGTGCCGTGCGCGGTCATTATGATGACCGGAACGTCCGGGTATTCCCGATTCATGCGGTTGAGAAGCTCCATGCCGTCGATGCGCGGCATTTTCAAATCCGTAACCACGGCGGCCACGGGGCCGGACTTCAGAATGTGAAGCGCGTCTTCGCCGTCCGCGGCCGAGGCCACCTCGTAACCTTCGCGCTTGAGCATGGCGGCCAGCACCAGACGCATATTCAGTTCGTCGTCAACAATTAAAATTCTATCCATGGTCTTCAACTATTAGAACTTCCCGATTAAATCAAGTTGGATTGTTTTCAGGTTTTGTCGCCTGTGTTGAGGCGGATAAAGAAAACGCTTCCCTGTCCGGGGAGAGATTTGACCCGGATGACGCCGCCGTGTTCGCGGATGATGCGCGAACAAATGGCCAGCCCCAGACCGACGCCTCTTTCCTTGGTGGTGTAGAAGGGTTTGAAGATGTTTTTCAAGGTGTCGGCGGACATGCCGTCGCCTGTGTCCCGGATGGAAATTCCGACGGCGTCTCCCACGCCGGTGTGAATTTTTGACGTTCTCAGCGTGAGAGCCCCGCCCCGTGGCATGGCCTCAATCGCGTTTAAGCAGATGTTGAGGATAACCTGGAGAATCTGCTGTTCATCCACCGGCGCCGAAGGCAGGTCGTTGTGCAATTCCGGTGTGATGGCGATATTGTCGGCCAGGCGGTTGGCGGAGATGATGGAGACCGCTTTGAGAATAATCGCATTGATGTTTTGCGGTTGAATCTTGCTTGTATGCGGACGCGCGTAATCCAGAAACTGGCTCACGACGCCGTTTAAGCGGTTGGTTTCCTCGATGATGACCCCCAGGAGTTTCGCGTGTTCCTCCGTGGCGGCCTCCGCCTGAAGCACCTGCGCCGCTCCCTTGATCGATCCCAGCGGATTGCGGATTTCATGCGCGATGACCGGCGCCATCTCCGAAAGCAGCATCGCTTTTTCCCGCTCCAGTTTCTCGTCGAATTCGTAAAGAGACGTAAAGACATTCTTGCTTTCGGGATAAAAGGAACTGAAGATGATTTTAAGGATCATCTTGGTCGGCGTGACGGAAATGACGATTAAAAACGACGCCATGATGACGCTGTTGACGGAGGGGACCGACGGGCTGAAAAAGAAAGCCACCGCGTAAAAAATGGTCGCGCCGGTGATGGTGCTGACGAAGATGACCAGCGCGCGGGCCAGAAAATCGTGGAGCTCGGAAAGCTGGGGGTAGGCGACAATCAGCAGAATCAGATACAGCAGCGCGGCCAGCACCATTCCGGTAATGGGAGGAAACGGGTACCCCAGATAACCCAGCAGATCGGCCCCGCAGATCAGCGCCGCCGCGGGGCAGGCGGCCAGAAGATAGCGCAGCCTGCGTTTTTCCGTGCTGGCGGGCAGCTTGCTCACGCGCCGAAAGAGCGCGACATAACAGACGACCAGCACCAGACAGGCATAGACAATCAGCGCCGTTCGAAACCAGGGCCACGACTGAAGCGGCGTAAACTGCAAAACGACGCCCGCCGCGCTGAGAAGCGCCGTCAGCGCCACCGAGCCCTGCGTCAGGTACGACTTGCTGTGCGTCAAATGCAGGAAAAACCAGACCGCTGCGGGGGCGATCGCCAGAATGCCTGCGTACTCCACAGAGCGCCAGAATCCGGAGGCAAACAGGCCGCGAAGCAAAATGGCCGCGTGGGCGGCGGATATCGCCAGACAAAACGCGGCAAAAGACATTTGCAGCCTGTCTTTTTTCCCCGTGATCATAAGCGACAAGGCGATTGTGAAACTGGTCGCGGCCAGCGTAAACGTATCCATCATCATGGCGGTGTCCGGAAATTTCTTTTTTGCGGCGACTATATAGCGCAGATGATGCAAAAAAACTAAGGAAAATATTCCTGGATGCCGATACTGCCGGGGGCGTTCCATAACGATTGACTTTTTAAACGCCGTGATTTAAGAACCGCAGCAAATAAAGATAAAAATGATGAAGGATAGGTGAGTGCATGAAAAAGAAAGATTTATTGAAAAAAGTGGTTGAACATATCGACATCAAGGCCATCAACGCCGTCGAAATGATTGAGGCCATGAAGAAAATGTCCTTTTCCGCGCGCGATCTGGCCAACGCATCCGATATTTACGACCGGATGCT
>CAZGDK010000140.1:0-7726 GCA_964525155.1 uncultured Smithella sp.
TATATTGAAGTCAAATGAAACTTCATGAAACACGTTCTTTCACCGGAAATAGTGGCAATATAGTGGCAACAAATTAAACGGCCAATTAACGAAGGGGGTTAATCATGGCAAGGGAATTTAAGAAAACAGCGCACACAGGGTTAAGGTATTTTGAACATGACACCCGGAAGCACGGCAAGAAGCTTGACCGTTATTACATTATCCGCTTTCGTCTTGACGGAAAGCTTCACACGTTCGGCATCGGCTGGCTGTCCGATGGAATACCCGAAGCAATCCGTAAGGAAGAGCCGAACTTGGGCTTTGAAGATTACTGCCTGAAACTTCTGAGGGAATACAAGACCAACGTCAAGATAGGTGCCGGGCCTAAGTCCCCAAAGGAAAAGCGGGACATTGCCGCACAGGAACGCGAACAGGCTGAACAGGAAAGAATCAAGGCAGAAAAGGAAGCCATTACCTTTGACCAATTCGTTCAAGGCACCTACTTCCCGCAATGCAAGCAGGATAAAAAGCCAAAGACTTATGAATTTGAGATAATGTTTTACAGGAAGCACATTGCCGACACCATAGGCAGCTTGACGTTTCCGGCGATCAGTCCTTTCCACTTGGAAAAAATAAAAAAGACAATGGCGAACAAAAATTTAAGTCAGAGATACATTCAATATGCCCTTCAAATTATCCGGCAAATTTTCAATTCAGCTAAGCGCCTTCAAATATATACCGGCGACAATCCAGTAGCACAAGTTAAAATCCCAAAGCCGGACAACGGGCGGATGCGTTTTCTAACGCATGATGAAGCTGTCCTGCTGCTGAATGCTCTTAAAAACAAGAGCATTGACATTCACGATATGACGCTATTGAGTTTGAATTGCGGTTTACGTTGGGGTGAAATTACGAATTTGACATGGCAGGATATTGATCTTGAAAGAGGAATCCTGACCATCAGGGACGCGAAAGCCGGTTCACGATATGCTTTCTTAACGGAACAGGCAGCGGAAATGATAAAGGGACGGGAAAAAGGCAAACCTTCAGAATTTGTTTTCCAAAACACCAAAGGTGGTAAGATAGATAAAATATCACATACCTTCTTTAGAGTTGTTGACGAATTGAAATTAAACGAGGGCATAGATGACCCACGGCAAAAGGTATGTTTTCACACCTGCCGTCATTCCTATGCTTCATGGCTGGTTGAACAGGGGCAAGACCTTTATACGGTTCAGCGCCTTCTGGGGCACAAGACAAACGTTATGACCCAAAGATATAGCCATATATCGGAAAACAAGTTTAAAGAGGCAGCGGGGGCATTGAGCCGGGCAATCACCGCCGGGCAGAAAAAAGCAGAGGAAGAAAAAGAAGCAGAGGCACAGGCAGAACAGACCGGGCAAGTGGTAAACTTCCCGACATAGCCAACACAGGCAGGGGATAGGCACGGAAGTCATGAGCCGGGCCGAAAAGCCGGAAACCCTATCCGGTTTTCCTCTGCCTTCACCATAGGGACGCGAAGGGGGCGGCAATGTCAAAATGGATTACCGGCGCGGAAGTAGCACGACGGCTGAAAATAAAGGACTTTGAAATATTCGATTATTTAGCAGCAGGGAAACTTCAACCATACTCTTCATTGACAGGCAAAAAAATCAAGTGGCTTGATTTTGACCGATACAACACGCCTGAATCTTTCGATAAAAAAGAATCCTTCAATCTCTGCCTTTTTTTAAAATCAGATATTGACGCTTTCGAAATTGCACATGGTTACGAAACAAAAATTACCCTGCCGGTAACACCCGAACCAAAGCCAACGCTTGTAAACATAAAGGCACCGGCAGCGGGAACAGTTGCACTAAAGGAAAACAGCCTTGACATAAACGCAAGTGAACCACTTATACAGGCATCCGCGAATGAGGTTGTTTTTTCTTATGTGTCACCGAATGAAGTCATGGTGAAGTGCGGGAACAAAAGAGCTGCTTCTTATAATCAGATTGATCTTGGCTTTAAAAAAGAAAAAAACCCGAAAGCATGGAATGATTTTTTAGGGCTTTTGAAGTCTGGGAATTCGTCCATTAACTTTGGAAGGTCTGGAAACAGCAGTTATGATAAAACGCGAAAGATTTATAAATCCATTAATGATAAGTTGGTTGAGTTCTTGACAACAAAATTGAAGATGCCCCTTCCACATGATGTAAAACTATTCGAAAGAGATAAAACAGCAGGAACCGGAATATACAAGTTAAACTTCAAAATAGGGAAATACAACACGAACAGCATCGGCGTTGAAGATTTGACTGATGATAAGCTTATGGGGGAAATAGAAAAATGCCATACCGAACTAGAAAAATTAACCCGCACCAACAGAGGCGATAAAAATGCAGAAAGTCAATCCGAAGCAATTCGAGAGCGCCTTATTCCCCTGCTTACCGAAGCACACGACCGCGACTTGATAACTAATAAGCAAATGCAAACCTATCTGACCACCTGAAGACGATTAACATCTTAATTTTTTCAATATTATTGGAAATTCCAAAACCAATATTTTGGAGAATTGTATAAAAATTTCAAATAATTATTACCTAATAATATCATACATATAAACATACAGTAGCTATAGTTCTCCATTTTTCTTTTCATCAAAACTCGGAAATTTCCAGCATAGCGTGTGAAGGCGTCAGGATGAAACACAAATCTTGAAAATTATCCTTCATACGAGGTTGAAGATGAACGAACAAATCAAAAAAGAAATGGATGACGAAGCAAAAGAGAAACGTGAAAAGTTGCTGGCCGCAATCGCGGCGGAGCTACCACCTGTTGTTTTCAAAAACTGGCACAAGTGGCGCAATGTGCTACCGATGGCACCCGGCAGCATAGCAAACGATGATTGTTTGGGCAAAGGCCCCAAAGAATTCATTTTTATTGGCAGGGTTAAAGGGTATCCGAAAGCGGCGCTGATTGACTACCTGCGGGAGAAAGTCCGGTTCACGGCATAGGGGGCGCGGCTATGGGGTTAACAAAAGAACAAATCCGTGAGGGCTGCAAAGCAAAGGCAGAAGAAGAAAAGGCGCAATATGCACCGGATGAAGAGCCTGCAAAGGATGAGCGCGACCGTCGCTTTCATTTCATACCTGCCCACGAAATAATATCAAAATTCACCCGTATTTTGTGGGTTATCAAGGGCTATATCGAAAAGAACACAATGGCAATGATGGTTGCGGAGCCTGGGAGCTGGAAAACGTTCATTGTTCTAAGCATGGCATATTGTGTCGCTGCCGGGCTGTCATGGTTTGGTAACGCTGTCAAAACGCCTGGGCCGGTTTTTATTATTTGCGGAGAGGGATTTTCCGGAATGGCACGACGGTTGCGGGCTTTGGAGCTTCACCACGGAATACCAATAGAAAGCATACCTCTTTTTATCTCAAATTGTGCTGCTGCCTTCACAGATGACAACGGCGCGGAAATAGTTGTTCAGGCAGTTGAAGAGCTGAAAGAAAAACATGGTGAGCCTGTTTTAATAGTTGTGGACACCTTATCAAGGAACTTTGGACACGCCGACGAAAATAGCACCAAAGACATGAGCCTGTTTGTATCCAAAGTTGACGCTGCTTTACGCGCACGCTTTGAAGCGGCTGTTATGATTATCCACCATGTAGGACTAAGCGCAAAGGATAGAGGGCGCGGCTCTGGGGCGTTACGGGGTGCACTTGAATTTGAATACCTGGTAACAAAAAACGCCAACGGAACACGGACAATGAAATCGACAAAGACTAAAGACTTTGGGGATCCGCCGTCACTGACTTTTAGATCGGAAGAAATCGAACTGCCGGGTTGGTATGACGAGGACACGGGCGAACTTTTAACGTCGCTAGTTATGGTTAGAACTGAGGATGACGGAAGCACAGGGCAAAGGGATGATGGCAAAGCGCTTAGTGGACAGGCGAAAATTGGCATGGATATTTTGAGAGAAACTTTATCCGAAAAAGGCATAACGCCACCGGATGAGATTGCTACCGAAATTTCAAAATATCAAACAATTTGGCCGGACACGAAGATCATCCACGAAGATGATTGGCGTGACGCCTGCTATAAAAAAGGACTTTGTGAGGCGGCGGCTGCCGATGGCACAAAGCGGAAAGCATTCTGGAACGTGAGAAAGAGCCTGGCAAATAAAGAACTCATTAGGTGTTTTGATGGTTGGTTTTGGATTACTTCTAAAAAGTAGCGTTACCGTTACCAAGCGTGAAAAAGCGTTACTTTGGTAACGTTCACGCGTCCGTTACCGTTACCACACTCTTTAGAGTGGTAACGTAACGTAACGCAAGTAACGCATGAACAGAGATTTTAGGAACAAAGAAAATGATAATCCAAAGCAGGTTCAGCAAGCTTAAGAACTGCCATTTTTGCTGGGTAAGAAGTTCACGAGGCAATCATTGAGGGCGATTTTATGAGAATGCCGTTTGGTAAATGGCGCGGGCATGACCTGTCAGAGATACCGATTAACTACCTTCAATGGCTTTGGGGCAACGCGGAATTGCGGGGCGGGCTGTTAGAGGCTGTTTGTTATGAAATACAATCACGGCAGGATGAAATTGAACGACGGCAAGATTCCTTTGCCATGCCGACGGCGAAAGTTGACGCCGGGCATATTCAGAAGGTTTATCGAAGCATGGCTTTTAAGTGGCACCCGGACAGGGGCGGCAGTCATACGGCCATGCAAGCGATAAATGAATTTTACGAACAGATAAAACAAATTTAAAAAAGGAGAAAATGAAAATGGCAAATTGGGACCATACAGAATTGAAATGTAGCAACACAGAGGCAGTTAATGCTTGCGTTATGGCAATAAATAGCGAGAGCAAACCCTTTGTGCGCGACTATTTAGACTATAAAGAGGGCGACACAGAATTATTTGCCGTTACTGCTTGGGGTGTCCCCGATGAGAAAATCAAAGAAGTGAGCAAACAGTTTCCAAACGATGTTATCACCTGCCGTTATTCTTTTGAGCATGACTGGTATTCGGACGTTCATATTGTGGACTATCGCAATGGCGCCGAAAAAGAGGTGAATATAAAACCGGGCTATATGACCGGCCATATTTTCTTGAACAGCGAAAAAGACCGGGACGCCATTATAGAAAAGGCAATAGCTTTTTGTCGCAAACTGGACACAACGGAAACGAATAAAGACGGTGAGCTGTTTATAAACTGGTTGGCTGAAAAGGTTTGCTACACGTTTGAACATAACGGCGCGGACGGCAAGAAATACCGGGTTGAAGCAACGAAGGAAATGCGGAACGTAATCGACTTCAAAGTTTATGAGGGCCATATCAAATATGATTGGCGTGAAATCCGGAAAGAAGAAATTCCCTTTTAACGAGGCTGGAAATGAACATTCTGGAACTCATACAAGGCGACGGCTTTCAATATAAGAAGGTTGCCACAACACGCGGCGGCGAATACCACGGGCCATGTCCTTTTTGTGGGGGGAATGACAGGTTCAGAATCCAACCAGCGAAAGATCGTTTCTTTTGCCGGGGATGCGAAAAGTCAGGGGACAGCGTTCAGTATTTGCGTGACTTCAAGGGCATGAGTTATTTCGATGCCCTTCTTGCGCTTGGCCGTGAGCCTGACTATTCAATGATTAAGTCAAAGCCAATATTGACACCGAAAGCAGAAACACCGCCACCACCGGAAGCATGGCAGGAAAGAGCCTCTTCCTTTGCCATGCAATCACAAGCGATTTTATGGAGTTCAGCGGGCGATAAAATGCGCCAATGGCTACATACCGAAAAGGGACTGAATGACGAAACAATCCGGAAGGCAGGGTTAGGGTATAATCCGACGGATATTTACGAACCACGGGCAACGTGGGGGCTACCAGAAGCACTTAATGATAAGGGCAATCCAAAAAAGGTTAAGCTGTCGGCAGGGTTGGTAATTCCTTTTTTGCAAGGCGACAAGGTTCAGCGGTTGCGGATCCGCCTAAACGAGCCGGATGACGAAGGCGTCCGTTATAAAATCGTTTCCGGTTCGTGCATGGCACCTATGACCTGGGGCAACAACAAGGGCGCGGCTGTTATTGTCGAGTCAGAGATTGACGGGCTTCTGCTATCGCAAGAAGTGGGCGACCTTTGCGCGGTTGTTGCTTTAGGTTCAGCACAAGCAAAGCCGGACACCCGGACGGACGCACTTCTAAAGGCGGCGGGAATTATCCTGATTGCTTTGGACACCGACGTAGCGGGCGGGAAAGCGGCATGGTCATTCTGGCCGAAGCAGTACGACAAGGCGGTTAAACGCTGGCCTTGCCTAATAGGTAAAGACCCGTCGGAAGCAAGATTGAATGGCTTAGATTTGCGTACTTGGATTCAAGCGGGATTGCCGGACGAAGAGCCGTTCATGAAAGAAGCAAAGTTCAGACAGGGTACTCGGACAGACCTTTTGACAAATTCATCAAAAAGTTCTGATAAGGTAGATACCGCAAAGGTACTTGCCGATAAAGCGGGTATCGGGAAGAACACCATGCAAGATGCACCTGAATCTTCTTTGCCATGCGAACCACCACCGGACACATTAACCGGGGCAGGTTTGCATAAGCTGATTTGCGGCGAAACGGTTCTGGACTTTGCCGACGGCGTGGCGACAAGATTATTCATGGCAAAGGGAAACTTTAAAAGAGAATATCAAGGCCGGACGGTTCAGATAAATCAAATGGATTACCTGACTATACCGGCGGATGAAATTAAACCGATGCTACAAAGCGGACTAATTAAAGCCGACCGGGACATAGCACCACAAGGGCAAACGGCTGTTCGTTCAATGTAGGGCAACGTTGGCGCCTAAAATAAAGCTTCTATTAAGCTGATTAAGTTAATTAAGTATTAAGGGGGGTAAAGGAATCCATGAGAAAGATCAACGACACAGAACTTCAAGCAATGCTCGATGACGGGAAATCTCAAAAGGAATGTGCTGAATATTATGGCGTGAGTCCATCGGCGATTAATCAGAGGATTAAAAAGCTTAACCACGTTAACAAAGAGCCGGAATCATTCAAGAAACTAACAAACAGAGAAAGGAACTTCGTCAAGGCAAAAGTAGCAGGGGAAACAAATCAAATGGCCGTTCAATCCGCTTATGACGTAACGACCAGCACGTCGGCTAAGAGCATAGCCACGGTTTTGATGAAAGACCCGGACATTAACAAGGCCATTCATGACTTGATGTATTCAGAAGGGCTAGGCAAGCGGCGCAGGATACAAAGGTTAAGGGACATGATCGAATGTCAGGATATGTCCGCCGTCGGCAAGGGGCTTGATATGTCGTTTAAATTGGCCGGTGACTATTCCCCTGAAAAGTTTGAAGTTATATCCGACCATGAAATCAGAATGCTTATTGCGTCCATTACGACGGATAAAGAGGCAGTTACCGAAGCGCCTAGTCAGGATTAAGTCAATAAACGTGTTTCGTACAGAAGGCCGGATGTATAACCATTGTGCTGATGTATTCAACCTCCCCCCCACCGGCACCAGTTTTTTTCCCGTCCTCAAAACACACCGAAAACCATGCCCGGAAATCTGCCGGGCGATGTGTTTTTTTACCCTGTTTTTTATCCCAAAGTGGCAACATAGTGGCAATATTTGCACAGCAAAAGAAAAAGGACTTAAGCTTATCCTGCCTAAGTCCTTGATTTTATTGGTGCGCCCAGGAAGATTCGAACTTCCGACATCCAGATTCGTAGTCTGGCGCTC
>CAZGDK010000141.1:0-7606 GCA_964525155.1 uncultured Smithella sp.
ACGATGATGAAAAATCTGACCACCGGAAAAGTCAAAGCCTTTTATGTTTTCGGTGAGAATCTGGCCAACACCGAGCCGGATATTAAACATGTTGAACATGAACTGCAATCGGCGGAGTTTTTGGTTTGCCAGGATATCTTCCCGACGGAAACCACGCGCTTTGCGCATGTTGTTTTGCCTGCGGCAGCCTGGAGCGAAAATGACGGAACCTTCTCAAGTTCCGAACGCCGCGTCAACCGTGTGCGCACGGCCAGTGTGCCGCCGGGCGATGCCAAACCCAACTGGTGGATCTTCAAAGAGATTGCCAAAAGGATGGGCCACGATTGGGCATCGAACAGCGCTCAGGAAATCTGGGACAATGAAGTTTCGGTGCTTGCGCCGTCTTTGGCCGGAATTAAATATCGACGTCTGGAAAATGACGGCATTCAGTGGCCTGCCCCCACTGAAGAACATTGCGGGACGCCTACACTGCATAAAGACGGAAAATTTACGTGCGGACTGGGCGTGTTGAAAGCACTTGACTGGATACCGCCCGCGGAAGTTCCGGACAAGGATTACCCGTTTGTGCTTTCCACAGGACGGCGTCTGTACCATTACCATACCCGGACACAGACCGGACGCTGTGAAGGCATCAATGAACTGCTGGGCGAAGAAACGGCGGATATTTCAGCGGCCGACGCCGGCAAACACGGCATTGCCGACGGTGAGATGATCAAAGTAAAATCCCGTCGCGGCGAAGTTGCAGTCAAGGCCCGCGTTACTCGTGAGGTTCCCGAAGGCCTCGTCTGGATGGCGTTCCATTTCCGTGAGGCTTGTGCCAACTGGCTGACCAATCCGGTGTATGACCCGATTACGCAGACGGCGGAATACAAAGCCTGCGCTGTGAAAATTGAGAAACTTGCGTAAGAAAAGCAAAAAGAACGTCCCGCCTTGACGGCGGGACGTTCTTTTATCATGCAGGAGCGCGGAAACGAACAAGCCTTCAGATGACCTGTCATTCTTGTCCGCAAAACAATAATCATATATTTTTATGTTATATTTGACATAGTGTTATTTTTAATATAGCCTTCCCCTGCTTTATAGATTGGAAAAACAGGGAGGCGGTATGCTGATGAAAAGATCAAAACGTAAGCGGTTCGTGACAAATGTTTTACTCCTGTGGGTTGGCCTGGCGGCTTTTCTGTTCTTGCCTCATGCGTCATTTGCCCAGGACAAAATATCCGTAGCGGTAGCGGCGAATTTTATTTCCGCCTTTAAGGAGATTGAAGCCGACTTTGAAACGAAAACGGGCGTGAAAGTCGAGGCGACTTTTTCGTCAACGGGCAATCTATACAGCCAGATTAAAAACGGCGCTCCCTATGATGTGTTTCTCTCCGCGGATGTTGAGCGGCCTGATCTCCTGCAAAAAGAAGGATTGACGGAAGGGACGTTTATTTACGCGCGCGGACAGGCAATTCTCTGGTCGGCCCATAAAGATTTCTGCAAAGCGGCGACTTGGCGGGATGCACTCAAAAGCGACGCGATTAAAAAAATCGCGATAGCCAATCCCCTGACCGCGCCTTACGGCGCTTCGGCCAAAGCCGCGTTGCAAAAAGCGGGACTCTGGGATGCGCTGCAAGGCAAACTGGTGAACGGGCAGGACATTGCCCAAACCTTTCAATACGCAAGCACGCAGGCGGTGGACGCCGGTTTCTGCGCGCTTTCGGCGGCGTTAAGCTCTCAGGGGAGGGCGGGCTGTTACTATGAACTTCCGGAAGCGCCGGCCATTGTTCAGGCAGGCTGCGTGCTGAAGAATACAAAAAACAAAACGTGCGCCGAACTGTTCAGGGGCTACATGATGTCCGATCCGGCCTCGCAAATCAAAAAGAAGTACGGTTATCGTTAAATGGATTATCTGGCGCTTTACGTGACGTTAAAACTGGCCCTGGTGACAACCGTCATTCTGATGGTCGTGGCCGCGCCCATCGCCTATTTTCTGGCGTATTATCGCTTTCCGGGCAAGTCGTTTGTAGAGGCGCTGATCTATCTGCCGATGGCGCTGCCGCCGACGGTGATCGGTTTTTATCTGATTATCCTGATGGGGCCCAAAGGGTGGGCAGGCGGGCTGTGGGAAAGACTGACCGGCGGATCGCTTTTGTTTACCTTCCTGGGAATCGCCATCGCGTCGATCATTTATTCCATTCCGTTTGCCGTCCAGCCGATGAAAGCCGCCTTTGCCAAAATCGACCGGCGTTTGCTGGAAAACGCCTACATTCTTGGTTTGTCGAAGCGCGCGGCTTTTCTGCGCGTCATCATTCCGAATTCGCTGGGCGGCATTGCCGCCGCCGCCGTGCTGGTTTTCCTGCACTCGATCGGAGCGTTCGGCGTGCTCCTGATGGTCGGAGGCAGCATTCCGGGGGAAACCAAAGTCGCCTCGATCGCCATTTATGAAGCCGTGGAAATGATGAATTACCGGGCGGCGGGGCTGATTGCGCTGAGCTTCATTCCCGTAAGCTACGCTTTTTTATTATTGATCAACAAACTCAATGAGGGAGAGCGCGCATGACGCTATCCGCTTCATTTAGAAAAAAATTGAAATACTTTGATCTGGATGTTTCTTTCAGTTGTCAAAGCGAAAAAATGATGGTCATGATCGGTCCGTCCGGCGGCGGCAAGACCACCGTCATCCGCATGCTGGCGGGGCTTACAACGCCGGATGAAGGCCGGGTGCTTTTCGGCGATGAAGTCTGGTTCGATTCCTTGCGCCGCATCAATGTGAAACCTCAGAAGCGGCGTTTGGGATACGTGTTTCAGGATTATAATCTGTTTCCGCATCTCAATCTCTTTGACAACGCGGCGTTTGCCGCCGTGCATAAAAAAGAAGTCGATGCCTTGTTTGAATTATTTCAAATCGACCATTTGAAGAAACGCAAACCGCACATGGTGTCGGGCGGTGAGCGCCAGCGCTGCGCCATCTGCCAGGCGCTGGCGAGACACCCCCGGCTGCTTCTGCTCGACGAACCGTTTTCCGCCCTCGATGTCGTGACGCGACGGGGCCTGCGCGAAGAACTCAAAAGCCTCAAGGGAAAACTGTCCTGTCCCGTGATTTACGTGACGCACGATATTCACGAAGCGCTGTTTCTGGCGGATGAAATTATGCCGGTGGCGGACGGAAAAATCGATCAGGGCTGGATGCAGCGCACCATTACGCGCGAGCCCGGAGAAGGAAACGTCACCAGAGGAGCGCGCGAACCGCGCCTGTCGCTGGTTTACTAAGGAGAAAAAATGAACATCTGTACTTATTCCTATGAAGAGTATCTGCATCTGGTTAAATCATTTCACGGCACGCTGGCGCCGGGGTTGCTCATCGGCGGCTTCATGGTGGATCTGGCGATGAAGAATCTGCCCGAGGGTGAATTTTTCGACGCGGTTTGCGAAACACCGGTATGCCTGCCCGACGCCGTGCAGATTCTCACGCCTTGCACGATCGGAAACGGCTGGCTCTCCGTTGTTCCGTTCGGAAAATTTGCCGTGACGCTTTATGAAAAATATTCGGGCCGCGGCGTACGTGTCTATCTGGATACCGAAAAGCTCAATGCCTGGCCGGAAATCCGCGACTGGTATCTTAAAAAGAAGAAAAAGCAGGATCAGGATTCGGAAAAGCTTTTTGGGCAAATCAAAGAGGCTGGACACGGTCTGTTCAGCATTCAGCGCGTACAGGTAGAGCCGGAAAAGATCCGCCGCAAGAAAATGGGGCCGGTGGACATTTGCCCGGTATGCAAAGAGGCGTACCCCACGCGCGACGGCGATCAATGCCGCAGCTGCCAGGGGGATAGCCCTTACTCGGAGATCAAAGCGATTCGCTGATACCAGGGAAATTGTAAAAAAGTCATGCTCAAAACGGGAACTATCTTAAATCGTCTTTACGACGCTCTTGAATCGTCAGCCGCCAACCGGCGCATTGCCGATTTGCGCGTTGGCTTGAGCTATGTCGGCGTGAAACTGGATTCCGGGAAAACGGGGCTCGCCGCCGTCCTTCCGGATGTGACTGGCAGAGGCTGCACGGTCCTGAAAGAAGCGGGAACCTATGTCGGGACAAACGCGGTGGACAGTTTGAAGCACCTGATAGACGGCAAAGATACCCTTCATCGGGCGATCGGTCTGGCCACGGCTAATGCGTTGATAAAACCTCCGGAAGATTTTTCTGAAGATCGGGAAGCAACCACTTATTTCAACCTTCAGCCGGGCGAAAACGTGGTGATGGTCGGCCTTTTTTCCCCGCTGGTCAAGCGCATTCGCGAAACGGGGGCCACGCTTACCGTTATTGAAAAAAATCCCGCGCGCATCGATTTATTATCTCCGGAAGAAAAACAAAAGGCCCTCCGAAACTGTGATGTCGCCATCATCACCGCGACCACGCTTCTTAACAATACCTTTGAAGATACCGTTCAACTTTTAGGTAGGCCGCGCACTGTAGCGCTTCTGGGGCCTTCCTCGCCGCTTGCGCCGGATATTTTCCGGGACACGCCGGTGACCCATCTGGGCGGCGCTTTAGTTGCCGATTCGGGCCGCGTCCTGCAAATCATTTCTGAAGGCGGCGGCACGCCGGCGCTCAGGCCTTATCTGCGTTTTGTCAACTGGGAAGCCGGCGCATAGCGAAGCCCTTTTCTCCTGACGGGCCCACGATGTTTTCCCGTGACCCGGTCTTTTTTCCGTCGGACAACGCCCTGGTGTCGGTCTGCTTTTGGAGCAGCTGGGCGATTTCGCCCACGGCGATGTTAACGTCTTCGATGCCTTGCGCCTGATCGGTGGAGGCCGAGGCGATGTCATCCATGATGCCCGCAACACGAGTGACGCTGCCGGTGACATCGGCAAAAGCGGCATTCGTCCTTGTCACAAGATCGGAACCATATTTCACCTTGTGAACCGTGTCTTCAATCATGGCGGCCGTGTTGCGCGCCGCTTCCGCCGAGCGCATGGCCAGATTGCGCACCTCGTTGGCCACGACGGCGAACCCCGCGCCCGCTTCTCCCGCCCGTGCCGCTTCCACCGCGGCGTTGAGCGCAAGCAGATTGGTCTGAAAGGCAATTTCGTCGATTGTCTTGACGATTTTGGATGTGTCTTCACTGGCGCGGGTGATGGCGGCCATGGACGCCGTGAGGTCTTTCATGGCGGTATCGGCCTGAGTCATGACCCGGTTGGCTTCTTTCATCAGCGTGTTGGCCTGGCCGGCGCTTTCGGCATTTTGCTTTGTTTTGGCGTCGATGTCGCGCAGCGTGACCTCGACCAGATGGTCCGTGTTGCTACCCACCTGCAGAAAGGTCTGCTCCAGGGAACGGGACATTTCTTCAACTTTTTCCCGGGCCTTTTCCTGCAGGGCGTTTGCTTTCTTTTCGGCCTGAAGGGTCTGGCGTTGGGCATCGAGGGCGCCTTCCAGACCTTTATGAAAAAAATAACAGCTCACGGCGCAGGCGGCAAACGGTCCTATGGCGTTGGCGATCTGGGTGTCCATCAACTGTTTTGGCGAAAGCGCGATGGCCGGCAGCTGCATGCCGGTTTTGGCGGCAAAAAGAAGAAAGGCCAGTTCGAATGACATGATGATGGTCCAGAAAATCATCATGCGCAAGCCGAAAAAAGTGGCTGCAAAAAGCGGGATGATGAGATTCCAGGCAATGGCCGACGACTGCAAGCCGCCGGTCATGATTGTGAGAATTGAAAAATGCCAGCACAGGGCCGCCATGACGATATTGCCGGACACGTTGATGGAACCCGAAATTTTCAAGGCAAAAGGAGATGCCAGGCAAACGAGCATCATGACAAAAAACATGCTGACGGCAAGCGTGGGGCTGCCGAGGTTGTACCATTTGATCATGTTGGGAATGAAAAAAAGGTAACCAAAGTGGGAAAAGATGGCCAGTTGTTTTGCCCTGCGATAGGTGTCCGCATCCAGTCGCGTTTTTTCCGGAATGTACCAGTCAATATAATCCATCAACTTCATGAGCGTGCCTTGCCTCCTGCTGCAATAGGTTTAAAGACGAGTTGTTGAGTATCTGGAACCTCTGGATTTCAAGGGGAATCTTCATTATCCAGCGCCATTTCAAAACCCCAACGCTTTATCGGCCTTCAGACCCGAAAACTTTACCGGAAAAGCCGGGAGGTTTGGCATGCCTTGCTTGTTCAGAATGACAAAGACTGAATGGGGGATATCCATTAAAAATGGCGATCATCAGGACGTTTGTGAACGGGAAATCGGATACTTTGAGCGAGGTAAGAAGCGGATGCGCCATGCGGACTTCATAAAGAGAGGCCTGTTTATCGGATCCGGCGTATTGGCGGCCGGATTTTGCGCACCCGTTTCCCAGTTTCCCGTTTCCCAGTATTCTATTGACAGAGCCCGCCTGTTATAATATTTACAACGAACGTTGGATGTATATCCCCATGAATTTTCGGTGCGAGGGGGGGAACTGATCATATCTTAATCCTGAACATCTTCATTGCCCAAAGACGCCTGTATTTATCAGCGCATGCAATAGTCCCATACACTTCAAGAAGGAGGCATCAATATGTTCAAAACGTTCGTATCTGGTTATCATCGGTTTCATCTGTTTATTGTATTGTTTTTGTTGCTGGGAATCGCGCTCTTGATCGGTTGCGCCAAAGATGCGGATCCGCCCGGCGCCTCACCCATCGCCGATCCCATCATGACGGATAAGGGGCTGGTCTCCGGAACGGTGATCGACGCCATCCAGCTTTCTTATTATGATTACACCAACACGTTCCATTATGGCGAAACCCTGGTGGGCCAAATAGGCATGCCGGTGCGTGTTTACAAGGGTATTCCGTATGCCGCGCCGCCGGTTGGCGATTTGCGGTGGAAACCGCCGCAGCCCGCAGCCGCCTGGACGGGCGTTCGCGCGTGCAACACCTATGCTCCGATGATGGCGCAATACCCGTTTCCGCAGAGCTTTTTTTATCGTTTGATCCCGGAATCGGGGATGAGCGAAGATGTCCTTTATTTAAACGTCATGACGCCTGCTGCGACCAATCAGGATCGTCTTCCCGTCTTTGTCTTTTTCCACGGCGGCGGACTTACATCCGGCACCACCAGCTCCGATTCCTACAACACCCCGCTTCTGCCTCAGCACGGCGTCATTTGGGTGTCCGTTCAGCACCGGCTCGGGCCTCTGGGCTTCATGGCTCATCCCGCGCTTTCAGCCGAATCCGCCGAGGGCGCCTCCGGAAATTACGGTACGCTCGATCTGATTGCCGCTTTGCAGTGGGTTAATAAAAATATAGCCGCCTTTGGCGGCGATCCCAATAACGTCACCATTAACGGCCAGTCCGGCGGCGGCGTGAAGGTCAATTTCCTGATGGCTTCGCCTTTGGCCGATGGGCTTTTCCACAAGGCCATCTGTCAGAGCGGTTTTAGCACGGCGAGCAACAGTCTGACCAGAGCTGAAGAAATGGGCGTAAATCTGGCCGCCAAACTCGGCGTCACCGACACCGGCGCGGCCGGTCTGGCCGAGTTGCGCGCGAAAACCTGGCAGGAAATTGTGACGGCGGCGAATGTCGCGCCGCGCCCCGACTATACAACCGGTTATACGGTCGACGGCTGGTCGCTTCCGGA
>CAZGDK010000142.1:0-7485 GCA_964525155.1 uncultured Smithella sp.
TTCAACACGCGATGAAATCGAGGCTTCGCTCGAATTCATCGCTTTATACGTTGCGGTTGAAGACTTCAAAAACAGCAGTAGTTTAACGCAAGAGAGGTGCCGGTCTCACAGCTGATATGTAATATATGATTATCATTATTGTTATTATATTATCCCCCTGATCGGCCCGTTGTGATTTTTGTAAAGGATCCCGACACAGAATAGGCATCGAAATTGCTTCAAAAAGCCGCTCTATGGACAAAAAAACAAAGTAATACAAATATTTGCACTCAAATCGCAATTGTAAAGAAATCCGACAAATGTATTGTTTTGTCTAATAAATCTTATTTGAAGTGATCCGCCTCACACAACCGAGTTGCTGGCAGCCAGTACGCCGATACGAAGCTGTCTGGCTGATTCAGTAGGGGATACGCCCAGCTCTCGCGATGCCCAATAACAAAACAAGCCCCTGGCCTGCCATTTTGAATTCTATCCCACAAAATCAAGATAGTTGTCCGGCGTAACCAGTGTAAATGTTGCCTCCGGATATGCCTCCTGCCACTTTTTCGGTGGCTTGACCTGCTTTTTCAAGGACCATTTGCATTCAAAACCGAACAGCCCGCCATCGCGCTCTTCGACATAGTCAATTTCTTTTCCATCGTAGGTGCGCCAGAAGTGAAAGGTTCCATATATTCCCGTGTAAGATCGTTTTTTCAGGCGCTCGGCAATCACGAAGTTCTCCCACAGGGCGCCGGCATCATTGCGGGAATTCAGCAGGTTGTACTGGCCGATGACGGCGTTGCGCACGCCGTTGTCCAGAAAATAGTATTTTGCCTTGCTGGTCACTTCGTTGCGCATATTGCGGCTGAAGCCTCCCACACGGATGATGACAAATGCCTTTTCCAGAATGTCCAGATAGCGTCCGACTGTTTTAACATCCAGTTTGACCTGGGTGGACAGTTCATTTAACGATACTTCGCTTCCTACCTGAAACGAAATCAGCTTCAGGAGGTCCACCAATGTGCGCGATGAACGGATGCGCTCCAAAGCCAGCACATCTTTCAAAAGATAGGAACCGGTCATCTCCTCCAGCAGTTCAATCTTTTCTTTCCTCCCCGCGGTTGTAACAACTTCCGGATATGAGCCATAAACGAGATATTCCTCCAGTCGCCGGCGCAGGTCATAACTGTTTAATTTCTGTTTCAACTCCATCTGGCTGATGGGGAAAAGTGTAAGGGTCCGTTTCCGGCCGGTGAGCGGCTCACCAACTGCGCCAGCCAGATCGAAGGAGGAAGAGCCTGTGGCAATAATCCGTAAATCGGGGCGATGATCAACCAGGATTTTCAATCCCATGCCGATTGCAGGTATCTGCTGCGCTTCGTCAATAGCCATCAGGCCGAATCCCTCGGCAAATGCAAGAATTTCCTTCAGATCACCCGCACCGAACAGATTGCGGATTCGGACATCATCGCCTGTTTCCAGACGGTAGCGCAGGCCACAGGAAGTAAGGTATGATTTTAATAAGGTTGTTTTACCCGCTCTGCGCGGCCCGTATAGGATAAGCGCCTTACCGGGTGTGAGATTTGACTCAATATTCAGGATGCGATTTATCAATTCAATCATATTTACTCCATATATTAATCTAAATTTATGGATTTATACTCCTGGTATTGTAATTATGCAAGCAATCCCCGCGTTCGGGTCATTCTTTTTGATGACCTGCTGTGGGAATAATGGGGGAATAATGGGAAGGGGAATAGTGGGGACGGTTCTATTTAAATCTATTTAATTAGGGACTCTTAAGTATTCAAGGTAATGACTTTCGATGCTTTCTTTTCGAGCAATTTAAGAGAATCTATCTTGAGATATTTAATTTCTTCAGGATGTCCCCTCTCGTGCTCAAAATCATCATGGCTGGACGAAAATCCGCCTTGGCCTTGATATTACCGGAAAGCCTCCTTCAGCATCGCCGCAATCAGGTCGGTGGCCTCATCGGCCTGGCCCAGAATTCGATCGCAGGACACAAAACCGTGAATCATATCTTCATATCTTTTTTTCTTCACCGGCACGCCGGCCGCCGCGAGTTTTTCCGCATAAGCTTCCCCCTCATCCCTCAGAACATCGAACCGGCCCGTGATGACCAGGGCAGGCGGAAGATTTTCGAGGTGACGCGCGAGCAATGGGGATACATATGGATTCAGGCGATCATCCGGGTTCGGGGCATACAGGGTGCAAAGAGGGACATCCTTAAATTATTAAGCTAATGCGATAAATATTGAATCTTATTAATTTACTTTTTGTTGCTCTTCAATACTGCAAAGCCGACGGCAGCATCACAATGGACTATCCGGCCAATCCCAACGGATCGATAAACGCCATCGCCGGCATCTGCAACGAGTCGGGCCGCCTCTTCGGTCTGATGCCACACCCCGAGGCTTTTTTGCACCGCACCAACCACCCGCGCTGGACGCGCGAAGACCTCCCCGAAGAAGCCCAGGGCCTGGCCATCTTCAAAAACGCCGTGCAATTCATCCGTGGCAAAGGATTCTAGTTTTTCCTGTTGACATTTCGGTCTTGCCGTCTATACTAACGCGTATAGACAAGGGGTATGGAGGCCAAAAGACGATGAATACAGCCAAGCTATTTAAAAACGGCAGCAGTCAGGCCGTGCGTCTGCCCAAGGAATTCAGTTTTGACGGCACGGAAGTGTATGTCAAAAAAATTGGCCATTGCGTGGTGCTTTTGCCTAAGGACAATCCGTGGGACATGCTTATCAGCAGTGTTCATGATTTTACGGCCGATTATCTCACAAACCGTGTTCAACCGCCTCTCCAGAAAAGGGATGATCTGTAATGCGCTATCTTCTGGACACGGACACCTGTATTTATATTATCAAGAAACAGCCGGCAAAGGTTTTCAACCGTCTTAAAAAATGCGCTGTCGGGGATGTGGCGGTGTCCTCCATCACTGTGGCCGAACTTGAATACGGCGCGGCCAAAAGCAGCAGGCCCGATCAAAATCATAATGCATTGTTTGCCTTTCTGGCTCCTTTCGACATTCTGCCGTTTGATGATCTTGCGGCCACCCATTACGGCGACATTCGATCGCATCTGGAAAAAACAGGTAAGGTTATCGGGTCAATGGACATGTTGATTGCCGCCCATGCACGCAGCATTCCCCTGATCCTTGTCACGAACAATAGCCGTGAATTTGCACGCGTGCCGGACTTACGTCTGGAAAACTGGCGCTGACTGATCCGACAATCAGGCATTGTATTAACTTGATCTGGAAATGAATTTCAAAATCCTGTAGTCTCCTGCGTCACGAACAATCTCCTATTTCGACGTGATTTTAGCTACCTGCAGCCGTTGCCAACCTCTCCTTGACAAACGCAATTAAATATTTACTATTAAACAAATAGTAATTAAAACCATCATTAAAAATGGAGGACGAAAAATGAAGAAAATTATCGGAATTCTGGTGGCATTGATTCTGGCGGCAGGCGCAAGCGTTGCGCTGGCCAAAGACTATGAAATATCAAAAAAAGCCGGTGATTTAGCCGTGACGGTAAAAATCGATAAGAATCCTCCGGTCACAGGAATCAATAAAATGGAAATCGAGATCAAGGACAAGGCAGGCAAGGACATAACGGATGCCACCGTAGCTGTAGATTACGGCATGCCGGCCATGCCGGGCATGGGCGCCATGAACTACAAGACAACGGCTACGCTCAAGAACAAAAGCTATCAGGCCTCCATTAATTTTTCCATGGCCGGCCCCTGGTTTATCAATATCAAAATCAACCGCGGCGGCTCGACCCAGACGGTAAAATTGAATGTCGATATCAAGTAAGATATTGAAATTATGTTTATTAATATTCGCATTGCTTATTAGCGCCGTTTCTCCGGTCCTAGGCGATTCTGTACTTGACGGCTTGGTTGACGAGGCGTTGAAAAACAGCCCCGAAATCAAAGCCTCTCAGGCCAGGATTGAGGCTGCCCGCCTGAAAGTCCCCCAGGCGGGCAGCTTGCCGGACCCGATGCTCATGGCCGGCTATCAAAATGAAAGTTTTGACCGGTATACCTACGGCGAGATGTCCGGCTCGCAATGGATGTTTTCCGCCACCCAGCAGTTTCTCTTTCCCGGCAAGCGCGGACTCAAATCGGAGATGGCGCTGCGGGACGCCGAAAGCCTGGAGGCGGCCCACCAGCTCTTGAAGCTCAAAATCGCCGCACGCGTCAAAGAGCTTTACTTTGATTTATTCGGGGCTCACAAAAACATCGAACTTCTTGGTGAAAAGCAGACGCTTCTGGCGCGCGTGGAAAGCCTCACGCTGTCACGCTATGCCGCAGGCAAGGCCATGCAGCAGGATGTGGTGATGGCGCAGACCGAAAAGTACATGCTGCTGGAAAAGGAAGAAATGCTCCGGCAGAAGATTCAGTCACTGGAGGCCATGATGGCGGCGGTTTTGGGCCGGTCGCGCGCGGAGCCGCTTCCCAAACCGAAAGATCCGGAATATTTTCCGTTTCCGCTGGATGTTGAGGCGGCGGTTCGGCAGGCGGTGGAACATTCGCCGGAGCTTCTGGCCCGAAAGAAAATGATTGATGCCGCCGATAGCCGTGTGGCCATGGCGCATAAAGAATATTTTCCGGATTTTGCTTTGAGCGGCAGCTATTTCAACCGCAAAGGCGACTTTCCCGACATGTGGGCGGCCACGGCCACCATCAATATTCCGCTTTATTTTGCTACCAAACAAAGGCCCGCCGAAAGAGAGGCAAAAGCCAACGCCGATCTGGCCCGCCAGGAAGGGGCGGCCACGCAGTTGATGATTGAAGCCGCCGTGCGCGATAATTATTCAATGCTGCGCTCCGCCGAACGGCTGATAGAAATTTATGCACAGGGACTTTTGCCGAAAAGCCGTCAGGATATTGAGCAGGCGCTTTCAGGATATTCCACAGGCCGGCTCGAAGCCGCAAGCATCATTAATCGCGTCAAGACATTGCTCGATTATGAATCGCTTTACTGGGGACAGCGCGTGGAGCGTGCAAAAGCCATCGCCCGCCTGCACGCCATTACGTTCGGCCTACCGAAGCAGGGGGAAAAACCATGATACGATGGACATCGTTGCGGACACTTTTGACGGGCATCTTGATTATACCGGCGATGATTTTTATCGTCACAGCTCCCGTCTGCGCGCAAAACCACGCCGGACACGCCTCATCCGGGCAGGCCGTTCAAGAACCGGCTCAGGAGGCCCCGCAGGTGGAAATATCGACCGACCAGCAAAAGCTCATCGGCGTCAAAACGGTCAATGCCCAAATAAGGCCGGTGAAGAAGGTCATCCGGACATCAGGCCGGATCGAAGCCGATGAAAGCCGTCAGGCCACGATCAACGCCAAAATCGAAGGCTGGATCGAGACGCTTTATGTGAACACCACCGGCGCTTACATTAAAAAAGGCGCAAAACTGGCCGAGCTATACAGTCCGGAACTGATGGCCACACAGGAAGAATACCTCGCGGCCTTGAAATGGGCCGGTCAAACAACCGGTCCCAAAAGCGGCGAGGCGAAGACATCATCACAACTGGCGGACATGCTCGCCCGGGATGCGCAGGCGTCGCTCGATGCGGCCAGAAGACGTCTTCTTTTGTGGGATGTCTCACAGGCCCAGATCGAGCGGATTGCTCAAACCGGAAAAGCCGTCCGGACCCTGACGCTTTATGCGCCGGTCAGCGGATACGTCACGCAAAAAATGGCCGTTTCCGGCATGAAGGTGATGCCGGGTGAAAAATTATTCGACCTTGCGGATTTCTCGCACCTCTGGGTGATCGCCGATATTTATGAATATGAGCTGCCGCTGGTGAAAGTGGGCAGTCGCGCCGCCATCACCGTGGCGTCCTGGCCCGGCGTGGAGTTTATCTCGCACGTCGATTACATTTACCCGGATCTGGCGGCGCAGACGCGCACGGCGAAAGTAAGGCTGAGACTGGCCAATCCGCGGGGGCGATTAAAACCGCAGATGTTCGCGAATGTCGAAATTCACGTCGATCTGGGCCGCAGGCTTGCCGTTCCCGAATCCGCCGTTCTCGACACGGGCCGGGCCATGGTCGTGTATGTGGACCGGGGCGGCGGCATGTTTGAACCCCGCGAAGTTCAAACCGGCCTGCGGGCGGATGGATTTGTGGAAGTGCTGCGCGGCCTGAAACAAGGCGAAGCGGTGGTTGCAGCCGCCAATTTCCTGGTGGATTCGGAAGCGCAGCTCAAAGGCATCAAGCCCCTGCCGTCAAAATAAAGGACTCTCCATGATCGGAAAAATCATTGAAGCCAGCGCCCGCAACGAATTCGTGGTCTTTCTCATGGTCTTTTTCGCCGTGGTCTGGGGGGTGTGGACGCTTAAAAACACGCCGCTCGACGCAATTCCGGATTTGAGCGACACGCAGGTCATCATCTACACCGAATGGCCGGGCCGCAGCCCCGATCTGGTGGAAGATCAGGTGACGTATCCCATTACCTCCACGCTCCTGGCCGCGCCGCAGGTGCAGGCCGTGCGCGGCTTTTCGTTTCTGGGCAGTTCATTCATTTACGTCATTTTTGAAGAAGGCACAAACATCTATTGGGCCCGCAGCCGCATTCTGGAATATCTCCAGGCGGTGAAAAACAAGATTCCCGCCGATGTCAACCCGGTGCTCGGGCCCGATGCCACCAGCCTCGGCTGGGGGTTTTCCTACGCGCTGGTCGATGAATCCAAACAACTGGATCTTGCCGAGCTGCGCTCGCTCCAGGATTATGTGGTCAAGCTCGGACTGGAAAGCGTTCAGGGCGTCTCGCAGGTGGCGAGCGTCGGCGGCTTCGTCAACCAGTATCAGATCACCGTCGATCCCAACCGCCTGATCGCGTACAATATTCCCATAACAAAGGTCATGGACGCCGTCCGCAAAAGCAACCGCGACGTGGAAGGACGGGTTCTGGAATTTTCCGGCGCGGAATACATGGTGCGCGGACGCGGTTATGTGCAGTCGGTGCGCGATCTGGAAACGATCGCCGTGGGTGTCGGCACGGGCGGTACGCCGGTTTATCTTAAGGATGTGGCACGCGTCCAGCTGGGGCCGGAAATCCGCCGGGGGCTTTCCGAACTCGACGGCAAAGGCGAAGTGGCAGGCGGCATCGTTGTGGTGCGTTTCGGTGAAAACGTTCTCAATGTCCTCGACCGCGTTCAAAACAAAATTCAAAAAAACATCGCCCCGAGCCTGCCCAAAGGGGTGAAAATCGTCACCACGTATGACCGCTCCGATCTCATCAACCGCTCCATTGCCACGCTCAAGGACGAGATTCTCAAGCTGGCCATTGCCGTAAGCGTCGTGTGCTTGGTCTTTTTATTTCACCTGCCCAGCGCCCTGGTCGTGATCATCACGCTGCCCATCGCCATTATCATATCGTTTATCTGCATGTATTATCTGGGCGTGACGTCCAACATCATGAGCCTGTCGGGCATTGCCATCGCCATCGG
>CAZGDK010000143.1:0-7461 GCA_964525155.1 uncultured Smithella sp.
CCACAGCTGCCTTGATATGCACCAGTCGCGAATGTTGTTCATCCAGTCAAAATACGTGGCTTCCCAGGACGGAGGCACGATGCGCGTTTTCTTCTTGGTGACGGCGGCAATGGCCTTGGCGGCCAGCGGTTTGATCTTCACGAACCACTGTTTGGACACCATCGGTTCGATGTCCGTTTTGCAGCGGTAACACTGGCCGACGTTGTGCGCGTAAGGCTCGGTGCCCACCATGTAACCTTCCTGTTCCAGGTCGGCAATGACGTTTTTGCGGGCTTCGTAGCGGTCCTGTCCCTGGTAATGGCCTCCGTGTTCATTGATAATGCCCTGCCCGTCCATGATGGAGATGATTTCCAGATCATGGCGCTGCGCCATGGCAAAGTCGTTGGGATCGGAGCCGGGGGTGATCTTCACCGCGCCGGAACCGAAATCCATGGTGACATAGTCGTCGGCGATGATCGGAATTTTCTTGTTCATGAGGGGCAGAATGACAAATTTGCCGATTTTGTCCTTGTAGCGCGGATCATCCGGATGAACGGCCACGGCCGTATCGCCCAGCATCGTTTCGGGACGCGTCGTGGCGACCACGATTTCTCCGTCGCCCTCGGCAAACGGGTAACGGATGTTCCACAAAAAGCTCTGGTCCTGCTTGAATTCCACTTCCAGATCGGAAATGGCGGTATGGCAGCGTGGACACCAGTTGACGATGTAGTCGCCCTGATAAATCATATCTTCGTTGTAAAGCCTTACGAACACTTCACGAACAGCCTGGGACAGGCCTTCGTCCATGGTGAAGCGCTGGCGCTCCCAGTCACAGGAGCATCCCAGACGTTTGAGCTGATTGATAATCACCCCGCCGTATTTTTCCTTCCATTCCCAGACGCGGGCGATAAATTTTTCACGACCGAGATCATGACGGGAGATGCCTTCTTTGCGCAGCTGCTGCTCCACCACATTCTGCGTGGCAATGCCCGCGTGATCCATGCCGGGCATCCACAGCGTATTATAGCCCTGCATCCTTTTGAAGCGGATGATCACATCCTGAAGGGTGTTGTTGAGCGCATGCCCCATGTGCAGGATTCCCGTCACATTGGGCGGAGGAATGACAATGGAAAACGCAGGCTGATCGCTTTTGTCCTGCGCATGAAAATAATTGTTCTTCAACCAGTACTCGTAGAGTCTTTTTTCGGCTTCGGCAGGTTCAAAGGCCTTGCCCAGTTCTTTTGTCGCCATGAAATTCTTTTCTCCTATCTCTTACATATAAAAAAGGGCTTGCGCCCTTTCGACCTCATTTTTATCGAATGCCTGTCTTAAATTTGAGGCGGGGCAAAATCGGCCCCGCCTCGGAATATCGTTATTAAAACATCATTAATTGAATTTCAACTCTTCCTTCACTTTGCGGATAATCAAAAGCGCATCGACCCCCGGCACGGGCTTGAGTGGAGCAAATTCGCCAGTGGAGATGTCTTTTGCTTCCATAATGCCGCGGGACGTCACGGTCATGACCGCATTGAAATACGGCAGATCCGAGCGCAGATCGGGAAACGGCGAAGACGAACCGATGAATTTGTTGGCCAGTTTATTGTCTCCCGATACTTTGATTAAAATATCTTCGATCATCATGGCATATTCCGCGCGGGTCACCACTTCCGCGGGCGCGAAGTTGCCGGCTGGATCATTTTCGAGTCCCCGCACCCCGTGTTCCAGGATGCCCTCAATATCCACTTTCAACGGATGATCGGCAATGTCCTTCGCGGTTAATTTGATGGCTTTCGCTTTCTGGGCGGCCTTTTCCGGATCCTTGAAAGCCGTGTCATAAGTTTTGGGTGTTCTCTTTTTGTACAATACGTCGATTTTCAACTCTTCCATAAACAGGGCGGCGGCATCCGCGCGGGTGATTTTTTCCACCAGCGCAATCTGCTTGCCTGTTGCCGTTCCGGGCATGGCCCGCTGGACTTTCTGGATGAAATTCCATTCCGCGTCGGCCTTGCCCACGTAATCGGTTTTCAACTCCAGCACTTTGGTAAACATCTGGCCTGCCGCATTGAAATCATACGCCTGCTTGTAGGCCATTCCCATGAAATAATAGGCGGCGGCGTGCTTTGGATCTATTTTTACCGCATCGTCAAATTCATCCTTGCACAATGCCAGCCACTTTTTTTCCGACTTGCTTTGAGAGAGATAACGAATCTTGCCGACATGGCTGAAAAGTTTTTCATCGTCGGTTTTGGCGTACTTTTCCCCCTTTTCAATAAAGTCCTCGGCGTCTTTGTAGTCCGCTGTGCCGGTTTTGACCAAACCCAGCCCCGTCCAGGCTTTGGAAAATTTCTTATCAATGCCTAGCGCCAGTTCAAATTCACGCTGCGCGTCGGCATATTTTTCTTCGTCGAGCAGCTTCATTCCCGTAAAGACATGATGTTCCGGCGTATCGAGCTGACTCACCGGCGTCCTTGGAGCGGGAGCGCAGGCAAAAAGCAAAACAGCCGTAAACAGCGCGGTAAGAAATAGCCCTTTATTGATCGTACAGCTGCGAAACATATTTTGCTCCTTTCATTGAAAAGGTTGTCCTGTTGAAATATCTTTCCCGCTATCTGATAAAAATTCTTCGTATAATTATCTTTTGTAAGGGTTTAAGTCAAGTCAATATTATGCCCGAAAAGAGGGTTTCTGCGTCTGTTTTCAACCGATGCGCAGGGAAGATAATCATTTAAAATATTTTCTTTTTTGACCAGAATTCGTCCAGTCGGTTTTTGATAAGCGTCAGGTCTTCCGGGGCAAACCAATTGATGGTTTTATCCGCTGAAAACCAGGTCATTTGACGCTTGGAATAATGCCAGGTATCGCGGTTGATGGAATGAAGCGCAGAATCCCAATCAAGACGCCCCCGGATAAAATCGATCATCTGTTTATAGCCCAGCGATTGCAGGGGTTTGAGCTTTTCGCTGTAACCTTTGGCTAGAAGCCCCCTCACTTCATCGACAATCCCCGCCTCCACCATGTTCTGCGTTCTCGCGGCGATTCTTTCTTTTAAAATTTTGCGGTCAATCGCCAGGCCAATTTTGAATGTGTCGTAGGGGCAATCGGCAAAGGCATGCTTCTGCTGCAGCGTCACAATGGACTCGCCGCTTTGATCCAGAACCTCCAGCGCCCGGATGACGCGGACGGAGTCATTGGGATTAATCCGCAGGGCCGCCTGCGGGTCGCGGTGCGCCAGCAGTCCGTACAGATAGTCGCGGCCGTGGCGGTCGCGCAGGCCGCGATAATGATTGCGCAGAGCTTCATCCACCGGCGGGGTTTCAATGATGCCGGAAAGCAGCGCACGGATATACAGGCCCGTCCCGCCGACGACAAAGACCGGTTTTCCCCGACGATCCAGATCTTCGATGATTTTCCGCGCCTGTTCTGCATACAAAGCGGCGTTGTAATCCTCATCCGGATTCACCACGTCGATCAGATGATGCGGCACACTTTTTCGCTCGTCGGGCGTGGGTTTGGCCGTGCCGATATCCATGTAACGATACACCTGCAGCGAATCGGCGTTGAGAATCTCGCCACCCGCCTCCAACGCCAGCTCGATGGCAAGCCGTGTTTTCCCCGTGGCCGTGGGAGAACCGATCACCACCAGCGGAATCTTTGGCGTCTTATTTTCGTTTAAACAGTCGTTCGATTTCATACAGGGAAAATTGCACGCTGACGGGGCGGCCGTGCGGACAGGTGGCGTTGTAAGGGGTTTGCTCCAGATCGCGGCACAAGGCGGCGACTTCCTCCGCCGCAAGAACCGCGTTGGCCTTGATGGCGGCGCGGCACGCCAGCGACGCCATTATTTTTTCCCGGCGCTCCTCAAGCGACGGAACGGCCTGCTCGCCGGCCAGTTGATCGGCGAGATCGTAAACGATCTCACGGGGCGACACTTCGGGCAGGGAGACAGGCAGGGATTTGACCACCACGGTGTCGCGTCCGAAAATCTCGATTTCCAAACCGAGATCGTTTAGCGTCTGGAGCGCGCCATCAAACAGGGCAATCTGCGCAGGCGGAAGGCTCACCACCTCCGGCATCAAAAGCGGCTGGCTAATCGCCCTGCCTTTTGATGCGGCCTTGAGGCGTTCCAGCAAAATCCGTTCGTGCGCCGCATGCTGATCAATCAGCATCAATCCCTCCGAACCTCCAAAGACCAGATAGGTCCCGGCAAACTGCCCCAGATAGGTCCGGCCGGCAAAGGTGATCTGTTTTTCACGGGGGGCGCCTTCCACAAAAAGCGGTACGTCGGGCTCGGCTACGGAACGTGCAAACAAATCCTCGGAAATGGCTTTCTGCATGGCCTGACGCGAATAAACCTCTGAAGGGCGGGCGGGCGATGCATAAGACATTTTGGGCCGCCAGAAACCGGAGGAAGCAGATGTGGTCTCGCGTGGGGTCAGGCGGTAGCTCAAGGCATCCGGGGCTGTCTGAGATGCGGCCAGCGTCTGCGCCACCGTTTTGGACACCAGATCATAAACCTCGCGGGAGTTTTTAAAACGAACTTCCAGCTTGGCCGGATGGACGTTTACGTCCACCTCTTCGCCCGGCAACTCCAGAAACAAAACGGCCGCCGGATAGCGGCGCGGTTCGATGACCTGTCGATACGCGGCAAGCAACGCGTGTGTCACGCTGTTGTCGCGGATAAAGCGGGAGTTGACAAACAGATAAATGTTCTTGGAATTGGACCGCGTGTGCTGGGGCGTTGAGACAAATCCCGAAAGCCGCAGATGGCCTCTCTCTTCGCAAATTTCCCGGCAATGCGCGGTGAAATCATCGCCCAGAATCATGGCCACGCGCTTTGCAATGTTGCCGGTGGCAGGCGCGGCAAACGCCTCCCGGCCGTCGGCCATCACCGTAAAACGCACCTCCGGATGCGCCAGCGCCAGGCGCGTGACGGCATCCATGCAGGCGGCCTGCTCGGTTGCTTCCGTTTTAAGAAATTTACGGCGCGCCGGAACATTGGCAAAAATGTCCGACACGGTGATTTGCGTTCCGGCCCGGCATCCCGCAGGGGATATTTCACAAATAGCCCCGGCCTGAGCCAGCGCGCGGGTTCCGGCCAGATCATCGGGCCGGCGCGTGAGAACCTCCACGCGCGCGATGGAGGCGATGCTCGCCATCGCCTCGCCGCGAAAACCGAACGAGCCGGTAAAATATATATCTTCCAGCTTTGTAATTTTGCTGGTGGCGTGGCGTTCAAACACCAGCGCCACATCTTCTCGCTCGATGCCGGAACCGTTGTCGATCACACGGATGGACGAACAGCCGCCGCGTACCAGTTCGATGCGGACATCCGTCGCCCCGGCATCAATGGAATTTTCCGCAAGCTCCTTGACAATGGACGCCGGCCGCTCCACCACTTCGCCTGCGGCAATCTGGTTAGCCACGTCTTCGGATAAAACAACAATGCGTTTGGACAATCGCGTTTCCCTTTGCCTTCATAGAAAAAAGCCGCAGCCACCAAAGCGTGCGTGACTGCGGCGATGTTTCTGTTCCATTTTATTCCGGCTAATCCAGAACAATCATCACGCGGCACTGTTTCATAAACGTCATCGTCTCGGCGGATGTGCGGATTTTCTGCGCCTCCGCATTGCTGATGACGATATCGGATCGGCCCGGGCCGCCGGCTTTGAGCCCTTTCACCGTTACGGGATTGGCCGTTACGCGCTGATTGCTCTGCGCCGCCGTCAGGTCACGGGCATACCCGCTCATGCCCTGTGAAACGGCGTATTCCCGGTCCACATTGGCGGAGCCGTAAACTTCCTTGCCGTCTTCATCATAAATCCGGGGCGACATGGCCGGGCGCGCCTGCATGCCGCGCGCGTCAATCACCAGTCCGGTATAGGCAACAGGCGCCGGAGGCGCTGCGGCGGGAGCCGTCACCGCGGGCGCGGGCGTTGCCGGGGCGGGAGCAGGGGGTGCAGGAGCCGGTTTCTCCGGAGCGGGCGCGGGCGGAACGACTGCTTTTCTCTTATCCAGAGCCATCGGCATCACCATTCTGGACAAATCGCCGTAAAGCGGCATTCTCATCGTGACTTCCACCGTTCCGTCGGACATGTACTGCTGGTTGACCACCTGAGCGCCCTTGATCAACCCTTCGACCTTTGTATTGATAATGTCGCTTTCCACCGTAAAATCCTTCACCACGGTATTGGAATCAATCTGAACGCCTTTGGTGATTTCCAGAAGATTGCGCTGGGCGTCCACCTTGGCCGCGCGAAGCGCCATCGGACGGGCATTGATTTTGCCGACCGATCTGTCCGGCGGCGCGCCGATGCCGACTGCTTCAATATATCCCGCCGACCAGTTGACGGACCCCTGGCCGACCTTTTCCACCCATTCAGACATGCTGACGGTGTTCTGGCAGAAACCCGCCGTTGTCAGAAAAAGTAACAAACTTGCCATAACCGCGATTGAAACAAATCTTAACTTCATATGCTCCTCCTTTGGTTATCATCCTGGAAATATATCTACCTTTGAAATCCGCCGCAAAAATAACAAAATCCCCGCCAGGTTGCAATATGAATTACAGGTGATCTGAATCATCTCAGGCAAATTATCACCTGAAGTCAATAAAATCACACTGCCAGTCTACTGTTACCGTGTTATCATGTTCCGTTTCAATGGCAATATATGTGATGGTTTCCGACAAATAAGGTTCCAATGATACAGCCACGGCGCCCTCGTCCGCAACATTCGGACTGCCCGTGCCGGCGCCGGGCATGGCGATTGAATAACCGTTGAGCATTGGCCCCAGTTCTTCACCATACCACCAGCTGCTTGACAATATGACAAACAACCTTTTGCCATGAATATCTTCCAAACAGAGATTAATGACGTGGCCAGGGTCCGTATCAGTGGTGCTTGAACCGACGACCTCGGTTTTAAGCCGAATGTATAACTTCTTTTGCGGTATGGGGATATTGGTGTCCATTTCCAGTGAATTGTAGGTATACCCTGACGGATCACTGTACATGCCCGGTTCTGAATGATAATCCAGAATCGTTTGTTGCTTGCAGACCTCCGTTTCGGAAGACATATTTGTTTTGATGGAATAGGCGGACGTCCCTGATGTCGAAGGATACCACCAGTCATGATTCATTTTGAAATCTTTGGCGTCGTGTGTGTCAGGATTAAGCGTCCAAGGTTCCCAATATGTGCGCTGTTTGCTTCTTCCGATAACGGCGTTCGACTCTTGTCCCAACTGTCCCCGGTAAACAAGGGTGTAGCTGATGCCGGATGGATTGCCGGGAAGCGCGGGGTCTTCGCAGCATTGCAAGTAGTTGATGCCCTGTTTTGATATTCCCGTAGATGAGCCGTCGGGCGTCAGCGTGTTTGCTTGAATTTTATCCGCCAGCAGCTTTCTTTCGCCTTTTTCATTGTCGCAAAAAAAAGAAAAAGTGTTGGCTGTCCCGCCTGTTTCCGCAAGGGTTTCTTTTGAAATAT
>CAZGDK010000144.1:0-7418 GCA_964525155.1 uncultured Smithella sp.
TGTTTTTCATATCTTCGGGCGTATAAAGCCGTTTGATGTCCAGATCGGAAACGGTTGAAAAATGTTCTTTCTGATCCGGGTTGTTTTTTAACGCTTTGGTCACTTCCGCCTGCCATTTTTCCGTAAGCGGGCCGGATGCCTTTTGTGTTTCATCCGAGAAATACAATGTCGATCCTCCTCCTGTCAGCCGTTTGTTTGCCGCGGCATTCTTTTGCCCGGCGGCAAAAAAACTGACCGCTCCCTGTAAATTCAAAGTTATTATGGGGATGCCGTTTCAGGGCCTAAGCGGCAAAGCGAGCATGCACTAACTCAAATCGTCTGTTTCTGTCAAGAAATATTAAGGATTGGAGGGGTTTTTGATAATAGAAACGCCCCGGATCGAAATGACCGCGGGGCGCTGATTTTTTTAATAGGAAATAATAGTTAGATCGGCACGACATTTTCCGCTTCCAGGCCTTTTTTGCCTTGAGCGATGTCGAAACTCACCCGCTGTCCTTCATTGAGCGTCTTGAATCCTTCAGCTTTGATGGCGCTGAAATGTACAAAAATATCGTTTCCACCCTCTTGTTCGATGAAACCGAAACCTTTGCGTTCGTTAAACCACTTCACTTTACCTTCCGGCATAGTCTTCTTCCTCCTTTCTGAAAATTTCCCAAGTTGAACAATGACGATGATGCAAAAAAAAACCGCCAAATCGAAAGTACTGGCGGTTAACCTTAGTGCTTCAAAGTGACATCCTTCAACTTATGCTTTCGCTTTAATATGACCGCGAAATTGCATGTGGCAGGCACCGTATGTTATTTAAAAGCTTTCGTCAAGCACTATTTTGCAAAAAAAAAGCTCCTTTATGCATAAGAAATCATAAAGGAGCTTTCGGTAAATAAATGAATGTTGTTATGTCGTTACCAGGTTGTTGCGTCCCATCCGTTCAAAATCTTGGTGACGGTATAGTTGGCCGCCGTCGAATCGGACAACTGACGTCGGGATGAATTCACCACCGCGCCTGAGCCCGTGTTCTTATATTCATACATTCTTTCCGTGCTGGGGCTGACGCCGCTCATGCTCGTCCAGCCGGCGGTGGCGATATGGGAACCCAGATTACATTTATAATATACAGCCATCGATTTAATGGTCTTGGATGAGGAGCTCGGATGCCAGGGACGTCCCAGGTAAACCGACTTTGCGCTGTTGGAGCCGCCCGATATTGTGCAGTTCATGAAAATCAAACCGTAACCGGTCGAGGAGTAAGTGCTGGGGGCCGCAATGGATGCGCCGGACTTCTTTAAAGAATAGATCGTGCATTTGTTAAAAAGACCTGTTCCATTGCCGAAGATGAAATCCGTATGGCCTTCAATATAGCAGCCGGTGAAATACTGACGGCCCGTGCCCGACCACAGCAAAAGGGTGTCCTGATGACTGTGGAAGCGGCAGTTTTTGTAAACCTGCTTGTCCGCTTCAGCCGACAGGGCGACCGCCTGTTTATTGGCGTAAGATGAACTATCGTAATTAAAATCGTTTTTAAAATAAATGTTTTCCGCTTTGAAGTTCTTTGCCTTGACTGTCACGGTGGCGCTTTTCTGTGTGCCGCCGGCCTGACTGGAGCACTGGGAATACGTGATAATCGTTTTGGTGTTGCTGGCGCCTTTCAGATAGACATAGGTCTTGGTTGCCGGGATGGTTACTTTTTCTTTGTAGGTTCCGTTTTTAATGTTGATGGTGTACCAGCTGGAATTGTTGTTCGGCACCGCATTAATGGCCGCCTGAACGGTGGTGTACTTGCCGGTGCCATCCTTGGCGACGGTGACGGATGCCGCATAAGATATTGAAATCGATCCTATAAAAACAAACACGGCTGTTAAAAGTACCAAGATGATTTTTCGTTTCGATGTCATAGAGCCCCTTCCTCCCCTTAATGATTATTGATCTTACCGGTTTTTGCCATGAAATAAAAAAGCCTGACTTTTCAGCCTCCTTTCCTGAAGTACGATGCCCTTGTTTTTGATAAGAAATTGCCCCGGCGCGTAAACCCGGTCTCTTCTATCAAATTATTTTTACATGTATGAGAATCTTACAACAAGTATGCCATTTGCGGATTTTGACGCGCGTCAGTTAATAATATTAAATAATTCAATAATTTTAACATTGCAAGAGGTTAGCGTCCCGGTTTTTTTATCATGTTGTCGGACGGAGATGTCTCTCGATGGGACACTTTGGGACAAAGGCTTTCTTTGCGTTACGTCCGGAGAAGGTAAAAAATATCGAGGGTCTGTTTACATGCCGTAGAAATGTTCCTCCGATATTCCATGTTAATTTTTCCGGAAAATCATGTTAAGAGCGTTTGCGCATTAATTGTGGACATGCTCCGGCAAAACGATCATAGTGCCTGCCGGCGTTAAAAAATATGAAGGAGTAAAGAAATGACGACCTCTGAAAATCGTCCCGCCAAATTTGCCGGGGCCACTCGTTATGTTCTGGATGACGAATTAGCGAAAATCGTAAATATTTCAATGGCTTTGGAAATGCCCTTGCTGCTCAAGGGAGAGCCGGGAACAGGCAAAACGATGCTCGCGCACGCGATTGCCGAATCGTTGCGCATGCCGCTCATCATCCTCAACGTGAAATCCAGCATGAAACTGATCGACGCTCTGTATCAATATGATACGCTCACCCGACTCAACGACAGCCGCTTTGCCGATTCCGGCCGCGACGTGAGCAACATCGAAGAGTACATTAAAATGGGCAAGATCGGCCAGGCGTTTGTTGCCGATAAAAAAGTCGTGCTCCTCATCGACGAAATCGACAAGGCCGACACGGACTTCCAAGACGACATGCTCGACATTCTCGATCAGATGCAATTTGATATTATGGAAGTCGACCGCACGGTCCGGGCCAAAAACCGACCGGTCATTATTATTACGTCCAACGCCAAAAAAGATCTTTCCGATCCGTTTCTGGGGCGCTGCAATTTCCATCACATCGCCTTTCCCGACCGGGATATGATGCGCAAGATCATCAGCGTGCATTTTCCGGATCTAAACAGGGATTTGACGTCCGCCTGCCTGGAGACGTTTTACCGTCTGCGCGAGGTGCGCGGTGTGGAGAAGAAACCGGCTACGCGCGAGCTGATCAACTGGATGCGGGCGCTTCAGGCCGATCCGGATTTTCAGGTGAAGCAATTGAAGTCGGCCAATGTTCCGTTTTTGGGCGTGCTGTTTAAAAAGAGCACGGACCTTTATCTCGCGTCGCATCAATAGCGGGGAGTCATGTTCGTCAATTTTTTCTATACACTGCGCGACAAAGGCATTCCGGTGACGCCCACCTCGTTTTTGCGCCTGCAAAAAGCGCTGGGCATGGGGCTTATCGAATCGCTCGATGACTTCTACAGTGTCACGCGCGCGCTGCTGGTGAAAAGCGAGCGCTACTTCGATATTTACGATCAGGTCTTTTCCGTGGCGTTTCGCGGGATGGCGGAGAAGGAACTCACCGACGCGGAGCTTTCGGAGACGATCAAGGCCATGCTCTCTGAATGGCTTAAAGACCCGGGCGGCATGGCCGAGGCGCTGGGGCTTTCCGAAGATCAGATTAAAAAGATGACGCCCGACGAGCTGGTCGAGCATTTTATGAAGCGCCTCAAGGAGCAGACCGAAGCCCATCACGGCGGCAATTACTGGATCGGTTCGCACGGCACGTCGCCCACGGGGCATTCCGGCTATCATCCGGGGGGCATGCGTGTCGGCGGCGAGTCGCGCAACAAATCCGCCATTAAGGTCGCGATGGAGCGGCGCTACCGCGATTATTCGCAGTCCGGCCCCATTACCGCATCCCAGATGGGCGAGGCGCTCAAACGCCTCAAGCATTTGCAGCCCGCGGGGCCGCAGGACATCGTCAATGTCGATAAGACGATTTATCAGACCATGCGCAACGCCGGAGAGATCGAAATTGTCTTTGACCGGCGCCTGGCCGACCGTTTGAAAATCAAGCTGCTCATCGACAACGGCGGATGGTCGATGGACCCTTATGTTGATATTGTTCAGGCGCTTTTTCACTATGCGCAGTTTCAGTTCAAGGAACTGGAAATTTATTATTTCCACAATACGATTTATTCCAAGGTCTGGCTTGACCCGCACCGCTATAAAAAGCCGGTGCGCGTGGATGAGTTTTTGCGCTCTGATCCGGAAACACGCCTCATCATCGTCGGCGACGCCTCCATGGCGCCTTATGAACTGGCCGATCCGCGCGGCGCCATCTATGTCGGCCAGAATGAGGCCCGGGCCTCGATCGATTATCTTGCGTTTCTGGCCAAAACCTTCCGGCACAGCGTCTGGCTCAATCCCGTAGAGCAGGAGCATTGGTTTTACACCTGGACAGTCAAACAGATTGCCGCTATCTTTCCCATGTTCGAGCTGTCACTCGACGGTCTGGAAAAAGCGGTGCACCATTTAACATCCCGTAACTGATTAAGGAGACTATGTATGAGAAAAAGATTTTCTTCCATCTTGGCGATGATGCTTATTGTAGCATCGGCGGCAACGGCCGTCGCGGCCAGTCAGCCGCCGCAGGCAGGCAATTCATTGCCGGAGATGAAACTCAACAAACCGGCGGATTCCGCTGAACTTAAGTATCTGGGATTATCGGGGAGTGGAACCTTTTCGGTGGAAGACGTCAAGGCCCAGGCGATTATTCTTCAGGTCTTCAGCATGTATTGCCCTTACTGCCAGAAAGATGCGCCCAACGTGAACCGGCTTTACGGACTGATTGAAAACAATCCGGCTCTCAAGGGTAAAATTAAAATCATCGGCATCGGGGCGGGAAATTCACCCTTTGAAGTGGCGACATTTAAGAAGAAGTATAAAATCGAATTTGCGCTTACGTCCGACGCGGATTTTAAAATTCATAAAATAATGGGAGAAGTTCGCACGCCTTATTTTATTGTGGCCAAAATGAGCGGCCCTAAAAAGCCGGAAGTGGTTTATTCCAGGCTGGGCACGCACGAGAGCGTCGATGCATTTCTTGCCGAGGTTGTCAGACTGGCGGATGTGAAATAGGGGGGTGTCATGAACAAACAGACTTTTGCCATTGCATTTATTCTTTGCTTTTTTGTGTCCGGCGCTTATGCCGTGTCCGACGCTTATAAGGGAAATATTTATCAGACCGGTAAACTCAAACCCGTGGACAGTGTTTTGCGTGTCAAAGTCGGTCAGAAAGCGCCCGACTTCATTCTTAAAGCCGTAAGCGGCAAGACGGTTTCCCTGAAAAATTACAGAGGCAAAAAGAACGTGGTGCTATCTTTTGTTCCGGCCGCCTGGACGCCGGTGTGCTCCGACCAGTGGCCGGGATATAATATTGTGGCCGATGTGTTTGCGGAAAACAACGCCGTCTTGCTGGGCATTTCGGTGGATAATATTCCGACGCTCTATTCCTGGACGCGGCAGATGGGCGACTTGTGGTTTGATGTTTTGTCGGATTTCTGGCCGCACGGCTTTGTGGCCTCCCGTTATGGCATTTTAAGGTCCGACGGAACCGCGGAACGGGCGATTATCATCATCGATAAGAAAGGCGTCATCCGATATATTGACGTTTCTGACATCAATGTCCGGCCGCCGCTGGAAAACATTATCCGGCAGCTTGAACGGTTGCGATAAAAATTAATCCGGATGACTAAACAGATAAAATACATCTGCTGTGTCATCCGGAATCAACAAACTCGGCCTGCCTTCTATCCCCCTTCCGGAAAACGGATGCTGAATTGACCGGCGGTTATATTTCCCCTTGACACAGGTGGTCAATTGCTGTACGCAAAGATGACCGTAAGTCATAATAAAAATACGTGCGGTTGTTTTTTAGTGTTTACGTTGATTTGCCAAATTCAATCGTAAAATGTCTTCATCTGAATTGACAGGAGTATTTATCTTGAGCTCGGAAGAAAGAAGAAAAAAAGAAAAAGAAAATCGCAAGAATGCGATTCTGAAGGCGGCACGCAAGCTTTTTTTTGAACGCGGTTTTAAGTCGGTTACGGTTGATCTGATTGCCGCCAAGGCAGAGGTCAGCAAAGGCTCGATCTATCTTTATTTTGACAGCAAGGAAGAAATTTATACGCAAATTCTGATCGCCGCCAATATTGAACGCCATAAGGAAATTGAGAATTTTGCCAAACGGGAAGGCACGGCCACGGAACTTTTATTGAAATTTTCCCACGATTATATTGATTTCTTCTTTGAGAATAAAGAGTTGTTCAGAATCCTCATGACCTTCATGCTCCATGCCGACAACATGAATCTGACGGAAGACCAAAATACACAGCTCATCCACACCACCAATGAAAATATACGGGTTATTGCCGAAATTCTTCAGAAGGGAATTGATGTCGGGGAATTCAGTCCGGACATCAACATTCGCCAGGCTCAAAACTCCATCTGGGGAATGCTCAACGGCATTACATCGCTCTATATTTATACGGGGGCTCCGGATAAACGCGCCGAAAGAATTTTGGATACCGTCAACGACAGCCTGAAAGTTTATCTCAAGGGGATTAAAGCTTAAGTTTCTTTCTCGCGCAGCAGTTTCTGGAAATCCTGATCGGCGGTGTGCAGGAGGTCTTCGACGTCCTTTTCCAGTTTTTCAAAGCGTTCAATCATCGCCTTGGCCTGATCCGTAAGTTTCATCGATTTTTCTTTTGTGCTGATGTCTACCAGTTTCATGCCCATCCGGTCTTCAGAGGCTTTTAATCTTCCCCATGCGGCCCGATAGGACATTTCCAGCTTTTTGGCTGCGGCATTGAGGCTGTGCTGCTCGGCAACCGCCTTGAGGATATTGTCGCGTCCTTTGCCAAAAACCACTTTCCCATCTTTCTCAATCCATATCTTGTATTTGATCTCCATAATGAAAATCTCCAGGCGAATATTATAATTGAGGAACTTATATAGTGAATATAATTTTGAAATGTCAACTTAATTCATTAACAGCCCCATGGCGTGGTGTTCTCCCATCATCCCGGAGCGCAAAAAAGTTCAATATGTTTAATATAGCATGTTGACTTTTTTCTGACTTTCGGTCAATGTCTGCCAAGTCTGACATAGACCAAAAATGATACAGGTTCTGGGAGGATTTTTTATGCAAATCACAAGAAGAGGCTTTTTAACAATGACCGGAGCCGTTGGAGGCGGCGTGGCCCTGTCGAGTCTGGGGCTCAACCTCAATCCAACCCGGGCATACGCGGACGAGCTTAGCAAAATGGATCGCATCAAGGTTGCCAGGCAGGTGACGACAATTTGTTGTTACTGTTCCGTCGGCTGTGGTCTGGTCTGTAGCGTGGATAAGGCTACAGGTAAAATTTTCAACATTGAAGGCGACGCGGACCATCCCATTAACGAGGGATCGCTTTGCGCCAAGGGCGCGGGGCTCTTCGATCTGACCGAGGC
>CAZGDK010000145.1:0-7249 GCA_964525155.1 uncultured Smithella sp.
ATCACAAAAGCGATGAAGAAAAAAAGGGAACAGACAAGAATGGCTCTTTGCAGGCCCAGAAAGGCCTGCAGCAATCCCACGCCCATCAACCCGAGAATGGCCGACAACCGGCTGGTGAAACTCCACAGGCCGAAGAACTCGCCCGCCTTGGTGTCCGGCGAGAACAGACCCACCATCGCCCGGCAGGCGGATTGCGTGGAACCCAGGCCCAGACCGGCAATGGCGCCGATGACGAGAAAAACATGCTCCGGTTTAAAAGACATGCCGGTCAGGGTGTTGAGCAGAGCCGTCACGTCGAAGACGCCGTAAATCAGGCTTACGGCAATCATCCAGAGCGCCAGGGTCAGAAGAAAGGTTGGCTTCGCCTTCCATCGGTCCTGCATGACGCCAAAAAGCAAAGCGCCTCCCGCCGCGGTGAGCTGCGTCAGAACAAACAATAATATTTGCGTCGGCCCCGACCAACGGATGACCTGATCTCCATAGATAAATGTAAAAGCAATGACGATGGAAAGGCCGGCGTACGCGAAAAAAAAGGAAGTCAGAAGAATCATCAGGTCCCGGTATTCCCGAATGTTCGCAAGGGTCTTCCTTAATCTTTTCATGCCGATGGACAGGAGGCTTTCATTTGAGCCAAGTGCTCTGGCCGGGGTTCTTTCCCTGACCCACAGAAATGTCGGAATCGCGGCGACAAGAAAAAAAAGACCGGTGACCGGCCCCACGAGCCGCAGATTGGAAAAATTTTCCAGCGTGTAAACGCCCGCGCCCAGACCGAAGAGGACGACGGCCGTGGATGTGAGCCCGCCTATGTAGCCCAGTCCCCAGGCGTAGCCCGAAATTTTGCCCAGGTCTTCGGGCGGCCCGAGGCCCGGCAGAAAGCTGGACACAAACGCTTCAGAATAGGAAAAGCCGACATTGGACAGGACAATCAAAAGCATCGCCGGAACAATGTCTCCGGGGGCAACAAAATAAAGAGCGGCGGTGGCCGCGACGGTGAGGAGGTAGCTTCCGAAAAGAAATTTCTTTTTGGCCCCCGTGTAATCCATGACGGCGCCGAAAAGGGGCGCCGTCAGAAGCACAATCAGGTAGCTTGCCGAAAGTGAGACGCTCCACAGAAGATTTCCCAAACGATACTCCGGGCCGTCTCCGACGATGATTTTGGGAAAGATAATACAAAAAACAGCTGTGATGATGACCGTTGTATAGGATGAGTTGGCAAAATCAAACATGGCCCATCCGAACAGTTCTCTGCGCGAGGCTCTTTTAATGTTTTCCATAAATGTGATTTGGCGGCAGGCCTCCTTTTTTTATTCAGTCATTGACCAGAAAGATCGGACAGGGCATTTTGCGTATAATGGCGTCATTGCTGCCGCCGACGAGAAAACGGTCCGCAAAGCCTTCTTCATGCGCGCGCAAAACCACCAGATCAATGTGTTCGTCTCGAATGGTTTGCAGGATGACTTCAACCGGATCGCCTTCCATGACAAAATCTTTAATTGCCATGCCCTTCTTTTTTTCATGATCGATGACATTGTCCAGTTCCTGCTTTAATTTATCAAGGTCTTTTTTGTGCTCTTCCATTACGGTGATCATCGGGAGATTCCATCTCTTCATCAAGAGCGTATTGACCATATGGACGACGAAAAGTTCGGCCCCGAATTTTTCCGCAAGCAAAACTCCGGACTGGATGGTTTTTTTGCAATATTGCGTCGTCCAGCTTATGACAAGAATGCGTTTAATCTCTTTCATATACCGCCTCCTTGTTTTATTGGGGTTTCCGTCTTTTAAAGGTTCTTGATTTCCGACAGCAAACGATCGAACTGCTCCACATCGACGACCGGCGACGTGTTAAAGGAAATGCCTGTGAGCATGTTTAATGCGATCGAGGCGGATATGGCCTTGTCCGCATCCGGAAAATCCAGCGTGAATACCAGATCGTGCTCCCCGATAACGGCATACATGGAAATGATCTTTCCGTCGTTTTTCTCAATGATTTTTAATGCCTTTTTCGTCCGTTCCGCGGACGCGCCTTTCAACGATTCCTGGGTGTACTTGCCAAACATCATGAATATCGGCATGTGTCGCCTCCTTTCGGCTGATAAGCGGCGCGGCCCGGGACATCCCGGGCCGTGTTCGTTTCCCGAACTTTCAAATCCGGTAATGATCGGCGGAAAATACGGCCCTTCGGGGATGAACAAGTTTTTCGTAGTCCTTGTAGGCCATGCGCACCAGTTCCGTGTGCGAGCCGGCATTGAAACAGATTTGCCTGTCTTCCGCCAGGTCCTTTTCCACATAAACATCCATGCCGTACAAATTGCCGAAAGGCGGCATGGCGCCCGCTTCGCATTCCGGAAAGAGATTCTTGAATTCCCGCTCATCCGCCAGTTGTACATTTTCCGAGGCGGCCAGGGCTTTGAGCATTTCAATGTCTACATGCTCTGTTGCCGGCAAAACCGCCATCGCCATTTTACCGTCAATCTTGAATATGACGGTCTTGGCCAGTTCTTTTCCAGGCATGTGAACGCACGCGGCGATTTCCTGCGCCGTAATCGCATTGGAATGTTTAATGCTGATGTACTTGATCCCGTGCTCATCCAGAAAATCCGTTAATTTTTTTAATGGCATAATGGCCTCCTTTCTTCAGGTTAAAATTCCGGATAAAAAGGTTAACACTATGGACTGTCAACGGATGCCGGGGGAGGATCAGATGTTGTGCGGGGCGCCGGAAGATTTTCTGAAAATGCTCCTTCCCGCCGGGCAGGGGGAACGCGCCGGTTTACTGCTTTTTTAGTAAGTTAATTATATAAAAAGGAAAGTCAAAATACAAGAGAAGGTACAAGGTTCGAGGTTCGAGGTTCAAGGATCAAGGATCAAGGTACAAGGATAAAAAAGGAATGGGCGCAGCGCGCCCCTCCTGTAACCTTTGACCTTGAACCTTTTTTATATCTTCAGCCATTTTCCCAAAAGCGGTTTTTCCTTTTCCGTCCAAGCCCCGGAGAAACGGATTTTCAGGAAGGATTCGAATAACTCGTCTATGGTTTTTACGGCGTTTTCAATGACGTAAATGCGTTCCAGCAAGGCGGCGGACGGGTCTTCCGGTTCCTGCTGCCAGTCCACCTGCGGCATTTTTAGAGATTGATAATAAAACGTGTCGGCCTTGAAATTGAAGTCCCATTCGTTTTGATCGCGGTGCAGTTTGATCCAGGTTTCCTTCACTTTTTTGCCTTGGCGGATGGCTTCCTTGCCTTCAGTCAGTTCCGCATGCAGGCCGGAGCAGACCACGCCCTGCGAATATTCCCCTTCGCCCGACTCCAGCGCGATGCGTTTGAGCAGATGCAGTTCGATTTCCTCCGATTTGGAAAGGGCGATTGTTCCGTTTCTTTCTTCGGATTTGTACCAAAGCCAGGTCAGAAATTCACGGCCGACCAGCGACAACTCGTCGGCGGGCACGTCGCTTTGCGCCTTGCTTTTGAGCGCCAGCGGATGCTCATGCGGCAAAACGCGCTTGAGGCTAAGCGAAAAGGTTTTTTTGAACAAATCCACAAAATCGTCGGCTACTTTGTCCGAAAGCGACGAGAAATACACCCGGTTTTGCCCCACCGCCCATAACACGTCATAAAAAGACGGCACGGGGTCGCTTTTGGTTAAAAGCTCCAGCCGGACTTTTTCCTTGATGTTTTCATTGGCCGCCTTGCCGATGCGGGTCTGGCCTTTTTCCGCCAGAAAGCGCCGCTGCTCTTCCATCAGGCGGATTTTCATAAGCTTCGGGGGCACCACCTTGCGGTCGATGCGCAGTGAAAAAATCAGATAATCGCCCAGCGCGTAATTGGCTTTCTCAAAATCGGTGTCGAGGATGTCGGTGAGCGACACCCAGCCCATCCGTTTTTCTTCCGTGGAATTGCGCGCTTCGCGAAAGGCGTTGCCCTTGATCCGGTTATTGATAAATGTTGTAAACGCCTGCGGAAGCTGGCCTTCCACTTCAAACCGCATGAACGTGAAATTACCCTTGATAAGCCCCATAATCGTTTCCTTTCAGGATGTCCGGATGGGCACCCTATCGTATCGCAAGCGTCTCTGTCAAGAAGTTCCGGAGTAAAATTGTCTTTGCAAATCAAATAGTTTTAAGCTATGTGCTTAAAATATTTATCCATAGACAGCGATTTTTTTTTGTGTTACGAAACGACGTCTTTTTTTGGAGATTCTCGGATGAAAATTAAAAAAGTCGGCATTGTGGCCAATGTTGAAAAAGAAAATATCGCGGAGTTTGCCCGCACTTTGAAGAACTGGCTGGAAGACCGGAAAATCAAGGTCGTGCTGGAAGCGAATATTGCCGCCGCCGTGGGAAAAAACGGCGGCTTCAAGGTGGAAGACCTGGCCGATCATGTCGATTTGATCGCCGTACTCGGCGGAGACGGCACCATGCTGCGCACGGCCCGCTATGTGGCCGACCGCAATGTGCCGATTGTCGGCATCAACATGGGAACCTTCGGTTATCTGACCGAAGTGAATTTGAACGAAACTTATGCGGCGCTCGATCTGATTCTCAAAGGCGATTTCCAAACCGAAAAAAGAATGATGCTCGACGTCAAGGTTCGCCGGGGCAACAAAATCATCGGCTCGGGCATCGTGTTAAACGACGTGGTGATCAACCGGGGCAATCTTTCGCGTATTGTGGAACTGGAAATCGCCTTCGGCAGTCAGTATCTGACCACCTATAAATCCGACGGCCTCATTATTTCCACACCGACGGGATCAACGGCCTATTCGCTTTCGGCGGGCGGCCCCATCGTTTTTCCGGGCAAGGACCTGATTATCATTAATCCCATCTGTCCGCACACGCTCTCCAACCGTCCGATCATTTTCCCCGAAAATTCGGATCTGCATATTACCCTGTGGTCCAAGGAAAGCGGCGCCACGGTGACACTCGACGGGCAGGAATCCTACCGGATCAATGCCGGCGATACCATGACCATCCGCAAATCGAAGTACGTTACGCGTCTGGTCTTATCCCCCCACCGCGGTTATGCAGAAATTCTGCGCTCCAAACTGGGCTGGGGTGCAATGCCTGCAGGAGCTGGAAAAAGGAAAAATGCTTAATGACCTCAGCATTACCAACTTCGCCATCATCGATGAACTGCATGTTTCCTTTGACGATGGCTTGAATATCATTTCCGGAGAAACCGGCGCGGGCAAATCCATTTTAATCGGCGCGGTAAGCCTGCTTCTGGGGGATCGGGCGGCGGCGGACATGATCCGCTCTCAGGCCGACACCGCAACCGTCGAAGCGCGCTTCGATATTCGCGGCCATAAAAATCTCAAAGCCAAACTCGAAGAAATGGATTTTCCGGCGGACGATGAACTGATTCTGCGCCGCGTGATTTCGCGCGCCGGAAAAAACCGCGCGCAGATCAATGGGCAGATGGCGACACTGGCCCACCTGGCGGCCGCAAGCGAATCGCTGATCAATATCTGCGGCCAGCACGAGCACCAGGAGCTGATGGCGGCGGAAAATCATTTGGATATTCTGGATGAATTCGGCGGAAGCCTTGCCGAACGCTGCGACTATCAAAAGGACTTTAATCGGTATCAGGCGCTTGCGGCCCAAATCGGGAAGCTCGAAGACATGCGCCGCCACCGCGCGGAAAAAATCGAGCTGATTTCGTTCCAGCTCAAAGAGATTGAAAGTGTAGACCCTAAGCCGGGCGAAGATGTTCAGCTTGCCGAAGAAAAGAAAGTGCTGGCCAACGCCCAGAAGCTTTCGGACTGGGCCAATCGCGCCTATGCGGGGCTTTACGCGGATGCGGGCTCGGTCAACGAGCGGCTCAAAGACGCTCTTTTGCAGATAAAAGAAATTCAGAAGATCGACACGGGACTGAAGCTTTCGGTAGCCGATGTCGAAGGCAGTTTTGCCGTTTTGCAGGATGCGGCGCTGACGCTGCGCGACTACGCGAAAAATCTTACGTACGACCCGGAGCGTCTTGCCGTCATCGACGAGCGGCAAGACGCTCTCAACCGCCTTAAACGCAAACACGGCGGGACGCTGGATGCCATGCTGGCGAAAAGGCAGGACATGGCCGGCGAGCTCAAAAGCGTCTCCAATGTGGAAGAAGAGCTGGCCTCTCTGGCGAAAGAAAAAGAAACCTTATTGGCCGGGCTCAGGCTCAAGGCGCTTTCGCTTTCCAAAATGCGCCTGGCCGCCGCGGCGAAATTGAAAAAGGCGGTCGATGCGGAAATTTCTGATTTGAACATGCCGCACGCCTTCTTTTTTGTAGAGTTTCTGAAACGCTGCGGCGAGGACGGCGCCGATTACGGCCCCCGCGGAGGTGATGACGTAGAATTTTACCTGGCGGCCAATGCCGGCGAAGAGCCCAAACCGCTCAACAAAATCGCCTCCGGCGGCGAACTGTCGCGTATTGTGCTGGCGCTTAAAAACGCGCTTTCGCGGACCGGCTCGGTGGGAACCGTTGTTTTTGACGAAGTAGACTCGGGCATCGGTGGCGCGACGGCGGAAATTGTCGGCCGCAAGTTAAAAGACATCTCGGCCCATCATCAGGTGATCTGCATTACGCATCTGCCGCAGATTGCCGCCTACGGCGGCCTGCATCTGCGGGTCAGCAAGAAAGTGGCGGACGGCCGGACGACCACGGGTGTTGAAAAACTCGACGAAAGTCGGAAAATAGAAGAAATCAGCCGCATGCTGGGCGGCGTGGACCTTTCGCAGACCGCCCGCGACCACGCCCGCGCCATGCTTGCCGCCGCCGGGGCTAATCCAAAAGCCGCTGATTCGGGAAGGAGCAAACATGCTGAGAAAAGCGCGCATCGGTGATGTTAAAACCATCCACCGGTTGATCAATGCATCGGCCGGTAAAGGAGAAATGTTGCCGCGCTCGTTAATGGATATTTATAATTCCGTCAGAGATTTTATTGTTTACTATGACGAGGACGAACAAACGATTATCGGCGTCTGCGCGATGAATATCATCTGGGAAAACCTGGCCGAAATCCGGTCGCTGTATGTCGATGACGCCCACCGGGGGAAAGGCATCGGCCGCAAACTGGTGGAATTCTGCATCTCGGATGCCATTACGCTGGAGCTGTTCCGCATTTTTGCCCTGACGTATCGGAAAGAATTTTTCGAAAAACTCGGTTTTACGGAAGTGTCCCGCTCCATCCTGCCGGAAAAAATCTGGTCGGACTGTTTCCGTTGTCCGAAATACCCCGACTACTGCGATGAAATCGCGATGATTATCGA
>CAZGDK010000146.1:0-7082 GCA_964525155.1 uncultured Smithella sp.
CGGTGGGCGGCGACATGCTCTTTATCGAAGCCACGGCCATGAAGGGCAAGAAGGGCCTGACACTCACCGGACAACTGGGCGACGTCATGAAAGAGTCCGTCGCGGCGGCATTGAGTTTTATCCGTACCAACGCCAAAGAGCTGGGCGTGAATCCCGATTTCTTCGAGGACCAAGACATTCACATCCATGTTCCGGCGGGCGCAACGCCCAAGGACGGCCCGTCGGCGGGTGTGACGATGCTTGCGGCCTTAACCTCGCTTCTGACCAACCGCAAGGTCAAAAAGCAGTTGGCCATGACCGGCGAAATCACGCTGCGCGGCGCCGTGCTCCCGGTGGGCGGCATCAAGGAAAAGGTTCTGGCGGCCTATCGCGCGGGCATCAAAACCATCATTTTGCCCGAATGGAACAGAAAAGACCTGGAAGACATTCCAGCCAATGTGCAAAAGGGAATCACCTTCCATTTCGTCGGCGAAATGATAGACGTGATAAAGCTTGCACTGGAGCCGGCAAAGGGAAAACCGGCTGCAAAACCGGAAAAGAAAGCGGCTGTGAAAAAAATTGCCGCACCGAAACGCGCAAAGCCCGCGGCAAAAGACCGAAAGAAGAAACCGGATGCGAAACGTAAACCTGTCTCAAAAAAGAAATAATAGCGGTGAACGGTCAGTAACAAATTATAGGGTTTCATGACCGTTCCCTTATTTGTCATTCCCACGGAGGCGGGAATCCAGGATATAAATAAAAACTGAACTCCCGCCTCCCGGACTGTGTCGCAATTACTTTCCCGTGATTTTGGACAAGCAGAGCGTGAACCGGCTTGTACACTTTAGGGTGAATCCAGTAATAATTGAACTGGTTCCCCTCCGTTGCGGGGACGACGTCTGGATTCCCGCCTTCGCGGGAATGACGACTCGACGCTATTTCTACACAGTCTGTCCGCGGGAATCACGCGAGAGGTGAATTTTGGAAACCGAAAATAAAAAACCAAAAGTTGTCATCATCGGGGCGGGGTTCGGGGGGCTTTGGGCCGCCCGGACGCTCGCGCATGAGCCCGTTGATGTCACCGTCATCGACCGCAACAACTATCACACCTTTCTGGCGCTTTTGTACCAGGTGGCGGCGGCGGAGCTCGACGCGGAAGACATCGCGTATCCCGTGCGCAGCGTTTTCTGGAAAATCCCGAATATTAATTTTTTACTGGCGCATGCGCGCCGCATCGACCTCACAAACAAGCGCATCGAAACGGATAACGGATATGTCGATTACGACTATCTCATTTGCGGCACCGGCAGCGTAACCTCCACCTTCGGCGTGCCGGGCGTTTCCGAAAACGCCTATTTTCTCAAAACGCTGGAAGAGGCCGTGGCGCTGAAAAACCATATCATCTGCTGTTTTGAAACCGCCTCGCGCGAAACGGATGCGGAAAAAAGAAAGGCGCTTCTGACGTTTGTGATTGTGGGCGGCGGCGCCACCGGCGTGGAATACTCGGGGGCGCTTTCCGAACTGATCCACGGACCGCTGCGCAAAGACTATCCATCGATAGACTTTTCGGAAGTCCGGATTCTTCTGCTCGAAGCCGCCGATTATCTGGTGGGTCCCATGCCGGAAAACCTGCGCACTTACACGGCAGAGCAGTTGCACCGCATGGGCGCGGACGTGCGCCTCAAGACGGCGGTCGCGGAAGTAACGCCGGAAAAAGTTATCTTGAAACCAGGTAGGGAACGGTCGCGACCGTTCCCTACCACTCAAGACGACACCATCAATAGCAATACCGTTGTCTGGACGGCGGGTGTGCGTGGCGAAGAACTCCCTGCCCTGTCGGGCATGCCCGTTGGCCGCGATGGCCGCGTACCGGTCGAGCCAACCCTTCAGGTGAGTAATCAACCGAGTATCTACGTCGCAGGCGATCTGGCCTCCATCCAAGAAGAGGCCCGCATTCTGCCCATGGTCGCGCAGGTGGCGATTCAATCCGGCGTGAAGGCTGCCCAAAACATTCTGCGCCAGATTACAGGCCTTGCGCCGGAACCTTTTAAATACCACGACCGCGGCTCGATGATCGCCATCGGGCGCAAAGCGGCGGGCGTCGCCATCGGCACAAAGACCTTTAAAGGTTTTATCGCCTGGATCATGTGGCTCGTCATTCATCTGTTCAATCTGATCGGCTTTAGAAACCGCCTGATGGTCTTCACCAACTGGGCCTGGGATTATCTGCTCTATGAACGCGCCGTGCGCTATGTCTTTCCGGCCGGCATGCCGGCGGGCTCCAAAGCCTGTTCCTGCGCGCCACCTTCAAACACAGACAAGGAAAAATCGTAAATTTATTCTACGAAGACGCTCTTCCCAGCTTTCCGGCTGTTTCCAGTCGCAAGCAACATGCTCCAGCTCCGGAATACTCTCATCAAAAAATATATTTCTTGACCTCAAATCTTTTATTGTGATTAGTCAAATGACACTTTTTTAGTAAGCAACAAAAAAGGAGGAGACAAAACAAATGAGGTTTTATTCCAGATTCCATGTCGTTTTTTTACTGATCTTCATTATTGTTGTTGGCTGTAGTTCATCATCAACGCCGCCGGAGGAAACACGTCCCCAGGACTCGCGCACGTTTACCGTCAATACCGCCGCTTTGCCTTTTGCGGCGCTTGCGGATTCTACGGTTGAAACGGATCGCTGGACCGGTGTTCTAGGCAACAGCGGCTATCGCGTGGAAGTACCGAAAACAACCTGGAACGGCATGCTGATCATGTACGCCCACGGCTATGCCGGCACGGGCTTAACGCTTAATCCCTACAGCATGCCCAACGGGCTGCGCCGCTATGCCCTTGACCATGGTTACGCCTGGGCGGCAGCCAGTTACAGCAGGAATTATTATGATGTTCGCGCCGGTCTGGAAGACACCAATGACCTGGCCCGAAATTTCAACAACATTGCCGCCGCCAACGGACGTCCCCTTGCCGCTCCGACAAAAATATATATCATCGGCCATTCCCTGGGGGGTCATGTTGCCGCCGCCGCGGTTGAAGATGAAAATTATAACAACGCCATCAATAAAGTGCGCTATGACGGGGCGCTGCCCATGTGCGGCGTTGTCGGAGATACGGAACTCTTTGACTACTTTGCGGCTTCCTTTCTGGCCGCGCTGAAAATAGCCGGTTATCCCGCATCCGCATTTCCCGTGGATAATTATGCATCCGTCAGCGCAAATGTTCAAAGTGCTCTGTTCAGCACGTTCCCTTCGGCCACGACGCCGGCCGGCGATATCTACAAGAGCGTGATGAAAAACCTGACCGGAGGCGACCGGCCCTTGTTTGATCAGGGTTTTTCAGGATTGACGCTGACGCTGGTCTGGAGCACCTTCGGAAGCGACGGAACCATTGACGGCATTCTCAACAGACAGGGAACGGATACCAACGCCATTGTTTACCGGTTTGTCGACTCAGGCGAGATAACACCCGATGAAAGTCAGTTCAATGAATCCATCGTTCGCGCGACTGCCGCTTTGGACGCCAATCGTCTCCGGCGCGACGGTCTGCGCTGGATTCCGAAAGTCAACGGCGAATTCAGTGTTCCCGTCGTCACCCTTCATACCCTGGGAGACATGTATGTTCCCTTCAAAATGGAGCAGATTTATTTTAACCGCGCCCAGACACGGTCTGGCAAGAACTGGCTGGTGCAGCGCGCCATTCGGGGCGTAAGCCATTGTGATTTTACCGTTGCCGAGCAGGTGCAAGCCCTGGAGGATATGCTCAAATGGGAGCAGCAGGGGATTAAACCCGCCGGAGACGATGTCATCACGGCGGCAACCGTCGGAGCAAGCAGTTATGGCTGCCAGCATACGATCAATACGACAGGCAGCGATGATTCGGCCGGAACCATTGCGATCAGACCAACCTTGCCGGCCTGCCCCTGAGCCCGGTTATGCCATCGATTATGCTTTTGATTCAAACCCCGCATCTCAACCGAGGCGCGGGGTTTTCTTTTTGAAGACCCGGGATAGACTCTTGCCGCCTTAACATTAAATTTATTTTTTCGTATATTGCCACCCCATCAAAACGACTAAACCGGCAACGCACACCCAAACCAGAGAATCTCCGATCACCGAATAAACGGTAAAAACGGATTTTACCGGCAAGTCCGCCAGCATGATGGTGTCTTTTGATGTAAAAGAATTCTGCGAGGCGATGACCCGGCCACAGGCATCCGCCGCAATGGATAGGCCGTTTCCGGTGGGACGCAAGATGGAAAAACCGTTTTCTATGCCCCGAAAAACTGCCATGTGAGCATGCAGGGGCGTAATTTCCTGCCAGTCGAAGGAGGGCGCCATCATCAGGCTGATGCCACGTCCGGCGGATCGGACATAGGCGGGAAAATCAAAATCAAAACAGATGACGGAAGCCAGCGTTCCATAAGGTGTATCGTGTCTGGGAATCTTTTTGTCTCCTGATTTGAAGTATGGCTTTTCAACAACCTCAACCAGATGACTTTTTAAATACGTCCATTTTATATTTCCCGCCGGATCAATCAAGATAGAAGCATTTTCCCCTTTTGCTTCTTTCCGGCTATCGAGGATGGCAGGCCCGAGCAGCAAATAAATCTTTTTCTCGGAAGCAATTTTTTGTCCCCGTTGAATAAAGGCATCTCTGTCCTGATCGGAAATCAGGTCGGCATACTCATGCCAGGCAATAATCTTCGCGCCGGCATCCACCGCTTTGGCCGTCTGCGATTCCAGGATGGCCAGCGACTCCTGAAGATGAAACGGCGAGACCCCGGAGATGCGCCACCCGGCGGCGCGGGATCCAATATCCGAAGGCGTTTTGACGGCAGCCACGCGGACAAGAGAATCGTCGGGATTGATGACAAGAAGGCGGACACCGCCATACACAAAGACCGCAAGTATTACGCACACATAAACGCCGGCCACTTTCCTGATTTTGGCGGGAACAAATCCGTTTTCCCAGCAGAAGTTAACGACGGAGGCAAACCAAGAGATCAAAAACACAAGGCCGTAAATACCCGTTATGGAGACCAGCTGCATCAGAGGCAAAATCCCGTATTGTGTGTAGGCCGGCGATCCCCAGGTGGCATTACCGGGGGCGTACGTCAGAACATAACCTATCACGGTCATGGCCGCAGGAAAAATCAAGGTGGATAACAAGCCCCTCACGCGCTTCGCCGCAAGCCGGTCGGCCAGATACGGCAAAGCGATAAAAATCGCGAAAATCGTCTGAGACATCACAAGAACCGAAATCGTCATAAAGGGCACAACGCCATACCAGGCCACACAGGAAGATATGGCAATGGCCGGCACCGCCAGCAGATAACCGATCAGGGGTTTTTGCATCCTGACAAAACGCAGCAAAAACGGGAAAGCAAGCCAGGTTGCCAAAGGAAAAATCCAGCGTCCATTGGAAAAGATTAGAAGAATGACAGACAGCATTAACCAAAAATACGACAAGCATGCTTTTTCCGTCTTTGCGACAAATGGATTTTTCATTATTCGATTCTCCCTTGGAAATCCTGTATGATCATCCTGTGCTGATGGGAATTTCACCATTTGCATCCGGGCTTCCGGTGATCATCAGAACTCGCATTTAATGTTGGATTTAATTATACGGATTTGGAAGCGGATTGCTTGCCACACAGTGCTCAATCTGTTTCCATGCTTGCTATTATTTTAGGAAAATTATTTTATGCGATGTGTCGTAATCGGCAGACAAATATCCATGATAAACGTACGGGTCGGATGAAAATCGGGATTATTGTAATAGACCTCATAATATGGTCGGCAGTCGCGACTGAAGTAACTGGACATCCACCATCCAAGAATCAATCTCTTCCATATTTTCAAACCCTCATCCATGGATGAGGTTCTGGCATGGTAAACACCGTATTCCCCTGCGGGCAGATGCCGTATGCTGACACCGCCGCCTTCCTCCACTTCAATGCCTTCCGGAACGGAAATGCACGAATCAAAGGTAAAGCGCCCTTCTTCGTCGGGAATGGGGTGGACGGTTCTGAACAGTCGGGCATTGCCGGTAAAAAGGCCTCTGGGCACCGCCCAGTCCGCCAGATCGTACATGACCCGAAAAAGTTCATCCGAACCGGGAAAGCTGATGGTCCGGATGCAGGCGACCTTCAGAGCCGGCATCTCCACAACTTTCAACTCCTGAAGAAAAAATTTGTCATCCGCTGTCCAAGAGGGTATCCGGATGAACGTTCCATCTGGTCCGTTTTCTTTCGGCAGTAGATATCTTTCTCCGTGCCGGCTTTGCATGTTTTGCCATTTTTCGCGGAAGATCAATCTTCTGCCGGCTTCGGATCTCAACTGGCCGGGCGGGATGCCATAGTGGGCTTTGAAGGCGCGGGCAAACGCTTGCGAACTCGAAAACCCGCAGGCATAGGCGATATCCGTGACAGAGACATCCCCGGCGGTGATCAGACGGCAGGCTGACGTCTCCATGCGAATGCGCCTGATGTAATCCCGCAGCGTTTCTCCGAAGGCCTTGTGGAACATTCTCTGAAAATGCGATTTGGAATATCCGGCCAATGCGGCCATCTGCGCTGGATTCAATTCTTCGGTAAAATGTTCCCGTACATAGGCGCGAACGCGTTCCAGACTGTTTTGATCCTCTTGATTGCTGATATTGTCGGATGCCGGTTGCATGGAATTGAGGGCTCTCCCGTTACGGTTTTAACGGCAGGCACAAATCCATCACGGCCAGGCCGCGCGGATTCATACCGGGGTGATTGTGAAAGATGACAAAAAAGGGCCGGTCATCCCGGCGGGAGCCGCTTGCTGGCAGCCATACATCCGTCAGATATTTCCCGATTGCGACAATTTTATGGGCTTCCTCTTCACAACGCAGCACGGCGCATCGGCAGGCAGCAAGAGAGGAAATAAAGATATCATCTTCATCCTCCGCTTTTTCAGAAACTGTCAAGCAGGGGGTAAAAAGGAACAGATCGGAAATGGCCGCAGAAAGATCAAACCGGCTTATGGCAATCATTTTGCTTTCCGGCTCGATAAAACCTTTTGTAAAGGCCCAGGCCATCAGTCGATCGGCGCATTGGCTTTGCGCTTCGGC
>CAZGDK010000147.1:0-7010 GCA_964525155.1 uncultured Smithella sp.
TAGACCTTGAGGCCAAAGTAGCCGTCCAGGTGCGCGTACTCCATGTCCATGGGCATGGCGATGCAGAAGAATACGGGTGTGATGCCTTCATAAAGATCGGCGGGAAGAAGAACGTTGTTGTAAACATCTTTCATCTGTTCTTTAACAAAACCTTTTGCGATTTCATACGTTGATTTCCGGCTTTCCGGGACGGCTTGCAGGAGGCTGTTCTTGCGGTATTCCGGCTTGTCGCCGCCGGGCAATTGCACTTTTTTACCTAAAAGCGGGTTGCGCGTGACGAAGTTTATGACGGAGCCGCCTACCATTCCCAGTGATTCCATGGTTTCACGGCTCAGGTGCAGAGCTTCAACCAAGCCAATAGATTTATCCGCGATTTGCTTCCACAAAAACGGCAGCGGCGCGCAGTTGCCGCTTTCAATGTGCATGTGGCAATCGACAACGACGGAGGGCCGCCAAATACTGAGCACATATGGAACTCCGGTAACGATATCGTCCTTTACTTGCTTGACCGCCGCGCCATGGGGGTCAAATTGCTCAACTTTTTCTTTTTTTTCTCCGCCATTCGCGGCGGATGCGCCGCTGCCTGTTTTCGTTGTATCCGGTTTTGTTGTGATCATTTAGGTGGCCTTTTCTACTTTACAGGTTTCTTTTCAAAGGAGTTAACCCTCTGGCTGAGATGAATTGCCTGCTGTTTTGTTTAGCGTTATCCGGCTGAAATATGATTTCAAACCTGCCGTGCGGGTCCTGGCCGGTCAGTTCAATCATTCCCTTATCATCCGTGGTTTTCTCAACGATACTGCCGTCGGGCAATTTTATTTTGAATTTTTTTCCCGCGACGGATTTGTTCTCTTCATGGCCTAACTGGAACCGCCTTGATTTTTTGTCGTAATTGTCCTTTGAAATATGCTCCACGACCTTGATGCGAATCGTATCTTTCGGCGGCGGTGGTTCTTTGGGGGCAGGCGGGTCGGCGGATGCGTCGCTATTCATGCCGATGGTGTTGCCCTTGTTCATCGTCATGCTGTCGGTGTTGCGGCAGACGCCTTTGCCTTCGCACTTGATGTTAAACGAGTAATTGGCAAACTCGGCCTTGTCTCCCTGGGCGCCGGATATGACGCCTTTTCTATTGCCCGCCTCGTCGCCGCTGCTTTTGCTGTAAGAGCAGCCGTCGATGGCGGCGGAATGCCCATCGACTTTGACGGTCTTGCTGCCGCCTTGAAGATCGCTCGATTTGGCGATATTGGGATAGGGAATGGGAACAACGGCGCTGCCGACCTGCGTCAGGCAAATATCCGGCGCGGTGTTGGTGGCCGTGGCATCGCTTCCCTTGTGCGACCAGCCTTGTTTGTTGGTTAATACGGAGCTACCCAAAGTGTGTTGTCTCCTTTCGTTTTTATCATATCTCCTTTTGGAGGCGTGAGCCCGGCGCACGCCCTACGTTGTGAACTAAACTTTCCGGGTTGAAAAACCCTCTGATCTTTTTACTCCCTCCTTTTTTAAAGGAGGGCCGGGGTGGCTTTTCTGCTTTATAATCCCCCTGAATCCCCCTTTAGAAAAGGGGGCCACTTGGGTTTCACCCAAAATCCCCCTGAATCCCCCTTTAGAAAAGGGGGCCGCTTGGGTTTCACCCAAAATCCCCCTGAATCCCCCTTTAGAAAAGGGGGACTTTTATGGATTCCCTCATGCGAAATGGGAAATCGTATGGGAATTATTTTTCCCCGCTTCTTTCCATATAATAGGCCAGTCTCTTTTCGAAATAGGTCATGGGCCGCTGTGCCGGCGCGGCTTCTTGCGGCCGTTCTTTTTCTTCATGTTTCTCCAGAATGACTGCCCCGCAGGGGCCGAAGTCATCGGAACAGAAAATCATCACCGGCGATGAAAGCCAGTTCCTCTTGAAACCCTCCGTAGCGATACTTGCCATGACGGCGCCCGTGGCTGCGCCGATGTCGCCGTAATATTCCGCCGGATTGAACAGGGGCGGCAGTTGTTGATCATCGGAAAAGCAGCGCATCCGCGTGACACACCACTCTCTGGCGCGGTCGTCTTCTCCGTTCAGATCGCTGAATATTTTCTGAATGTTCCGATTCTTAATGGGCTCCAAGGCTGCCTGGCAGGCTTGCGCAAGCCCCTTGCAAATGCCGGATGAGTCTGAAGCACGCGGGGTTGGCTCTTTGGCAAGCCCCAATGTGGAAATACGGGCCAGAATCGGCCGTCCTTCCTTTTTTGCCTTCTCCAAATCTTCGACGATCAGAAAGCTTGCCGCTTCCGCCGCGATCATGCCGTGATGGCGTCCATAAGATGGAGAGGACAACCGGTTATTGCTTTCCAGCCAGTCCAGTGTTGATGCCGCAAGGTGGGAATCAACGCAGCCGATGACGCACAGGGTGTCCGGCTGAGCCTGAATAGCTTTCGCGGCTTTGCCAATGGCCTCATGAAGCGAGGCGTTCCCGCAAAGGATGACTTCGGTCGCAGGATTGCCAAGCTGCTTGATCAGCGCGCTTTTGAGCAGACCGGGACATTTCTTTCCGAAATCCGGACCGGGCCGGTCCCCCGAGGCCACACCCAAATAAAAATGTAACCGTGATGGATGGCGGGATGTTTCCAGGTATTCCGCTACTAAATCCTTCAGCGCAATAACGGCAATATCTCCAAGACGCTCGATAACTCTATTGACTTTGTCTCTGACGCCTTTGATTTTCGCCACGGTAACGGGGTTGCGGTTTTTATCATTATATTGGTCATAGATCGTAAAGGCCGTGACCCCCGCCCTCACGGACGCGGCGGTCATGGCGGCGTTGTGGCCTAAAGGCGTGATGCAGTTGGCGGCGGTGATGGCCAGTTGCCGTGATCCGTAATTGGGGGCGATCGCTGGAAAAGGCTGCGGTTTTTCTACCGGTATTTGCCGCCAGGCGGGGGCGCTGACGTTGTAAAGGGGTTTGCCCGGTTCCATGATGGCCAGCGCGAGTGCGGCGGCGGCTCTTTGCCTTTGCAGGCCGGTTTGCAAAACACTTTGCAGGTGATCTTTGGTCATTGGTTTCCCCAAAAGATAGCGCGCGCCCGGTTTGAATTTTGATTGGTTTGCAGTCCACCAGGCGGATATTTTCTTTTCATCCGGCCAGGGCAGGTTTTCGTCGGGGTCCATCTCGACGTTGGGATCTTTCGGATCATCATTGGGGCCTGCCTCAAATCCTTCCGGCCATGAACCTTCCAGCTCCTGTTCGCTGATGTTGACACCGGTAATGAAATTAAAAGCTTCGCCTGCGACCCTCGCCAGGGCGGGTATGTTCATTTGATTGATGAGACAGGGGATTAAAGCCGGATCACCAATGATGCCCGCGCCGATGACGGCTAATCGCTGTGCATCGCTTTTCTTTGTGAGTTCCTGATGCAGGGCCAGCGCGTTTTTCAAATCCATTTTCCGCAAAACCAGTTGCAGGCTTTCTTCGCGCAGGGGACTTTGGGAATCAAGGACAAAAGTCTTCAAAAGATTAAGGGCGGTGGCATCGCCCAACAAAACCGCTGACCAGGCCGCCCAAAAGCGGCAGGCGGCGTCTTCGGATTTCATTTGATCCTGCAAACGGCCCGGCATGAGCTTGTCGCCACGACCGCCCAGTTCACCCACGGCTTTGAGGCTGCGGGTTTTGAGCGTTACATCTTTAGAGTAGAACGCATTTTCCAAATAGGGGCCGGGGTCTTTTCGATGAGAGACGCTGGCGGCAATGCCGATATACTGGTGCATCGGCAATTTGGAGGGCAGGAGTTTTTGAATGTGGGGCAAGGCCTCTTCATAGGGCATCCAGGAAAGCGCGGATATCAAGCCATCGGATACAGCGGGCGCTTTCTCCACTTTTCCCAAAATCTCTGCGATGCGCGCTTCATCTTTGCTTTCAAAGGCCAGAATTGACGGGGCAAAAAAGGATGCGGGTTTTCCGCTCCCTAGTTTCGCGGCAGACATTTCCCAACCCGGCTCGCCCGCCACGCGCAGGGCGTCGATTTGCGCCTCCAGACGATTATCCAGTTCTCGAAGGCCTGAAAGCGTGTAATGCGGCGCGCAAACGGCGCGCTGTCGCACCCGCCACAAAGACGCGGCTTCGTCTGCAAACTCAAAGCAGAGATCTTTCACAAAAGCTTTCGATTCGTCCGATTGGGCTAAAATGCTTTCCATAGCTTACCTTTAATTATTGGTCTTATCATTGAATTCACATCCGTCATGCCGGCGAAGGCCGGTATCCAGGACTGATAAAAGCTGGTTTTCGGCCTTCGCCGGGAAGACGACTTGATGCTGTTGCGACACAGTCTCTTGCACCGGGGTTGCCGCTTCTTAAAATTCCACCATCCATCAATAGCCTACAGCGCCACTTCCACCTTCGCCCCTGTTATTCTTTTACCCGTGCGGATGGATGCCCGCCACAGGAGGCTCATTCTTTCATCCGTTGATTCCAGCAATACCGTCTCCAGATTTGCTTTTAGTGTCTCGAACCTGCCGTTGATTTTGGCTTCAATCTTCGGCTCGTTTGCCGGCAAATTAAACGTCTGCCTCCCTCGGGGCGACAAGTTAGTGATGATCACCGGTTCACCTCCTTGGAGATGGGGCGTAAAAAACAGGTCCGGATGCGCCGCGGAATAAAAGCGGGCGTCAAAATTCTCCGGCAGGTTAGGCGCCCGCGTTTTGCGCCAGATTTCATCATACGTACCCAAAAAGGACAATCTGGGCTCCCAGTGCGGTGCGATAAATCCAAAGCCTGCGGGTTCTGGGGTATCCAACGGATTTTTAATCAAATGGTCCGTGTCTTCAATATTGGGCAACTCCACGCCGTCTTGTTCCTTTTCGTTACGCTTTCCAATGAACCCTTTACCGACGGGATTTCTTTTCTCCGCCAAGGTCGTCCCGGATGCTTCATCCATGATGTGCGTCCCGCCAAACGCCCGCTCGTAAATGAGCGGCATGCGCACAAAAGCGCCGGTATATTCAGGCTCTGTGCCCCAAAACCCCTTTTTCCAGCACCGATTACCGAAGATTTTCAGACTGCGGCTTTTACCAGCAACCGATACGCTTACGGTTAGCTCCATCACCGGCTTGCCGCCGGGAGCGCAGGCCTCCCCGATTACCACAACATCAGTCCCCGGCTTCTCCGGATGAATTTCCGAGGCATATTTAAGGCTGGATTTGCCAGGTTCGCCCCTGTACTGATCGGCTGCAATAATCGGCTGCTGGTTTTCCGAGATTCGAAGCGTTGGCATTAAATCATAGGTTTCTTTTACAACAACATACAGGGTGTCAACGCCTTTTGGGTTGGGTGAAACATATATCTGCGCTACAAAAGGTGTATCATTCTTTAGTTGAAACATTCCGCATAAGTTCCTAGTTAAGTTGAATGGAACCGCCTTTAATTTTATGTGCTCCTCCGGAGCTGCTGGAAATATATTCGCCCTGGATTAATACTTTTCCCGCCTTTGTGAGTGTAATGCTGGCTTCGCCGCATTGCAAAACGACTTCTTCATCGGCCTTGAGCACAACCCGTTTGCCGTCTACCAGGGCCTCCTGGGGTCGTTGAGGTGCAGGCGATTTAACCGTTACAATGTCATCGATCAATGAATACATGGCATCCACAATAACGGGATGCGCAGCGCTGTTGTTGACAAAAGCCAGCAAAACCTCCCGGCCCACGGGATTCCCCCTGCCAACCAATTCTCTTTGCATAAGCGCCGTAATGCGCGCTGGGACCGGTCCGGATGAGTTTCCGCAATAATCGACAAAAATTTGCCCGCTCCCATCGACTGCAACGATTTTGCCAAGCGCCATACCGCCGGATGTTTTGCCGGATATTTCAATGTTTTTTGTTGCGCTTGCCGCTTTTTTCACTTGCGTCTCCATATATCTCAATTCTGGTTGATCTTGCCGGCCATCATCGTAATGCTGCCGCCGTCAATGACAATCGTTGAGCTCCCCACTTTGAGCGTGATCTTGCTTTGCGCTTCCAGAATATATTCATTCGTCTCTTCGGAATGCTTTTTGGCTACTTTTTCCGACAGATCGCCGTCCACCGTGGATTTCCGGTCGGCCTTGACGTACTCCGTCATATTGTTGGCAACAACAACCGCTTTGGCTGCGCCCACTTCTTCCGTCTTCGCCCCGATGACGGTTTCATTCATCACGCCGCCCACGCTGATTTGATACAGGCCGCCGATGGTCAGCTCCTTGGCCGCGCCCACGGTCTCCATGCTGTTGATGGCCGTCGTATCTGTTTTGTTCATGCCGACATTGAGCGTCATGTTCGCGCCAATGGTTTCGCTGTGATTTGCGCCGACGCTGATGGATTTATTCACGCCGATGGATTCGCTCTGATTGACGCCGACACTCTTGGTGCGGTTATTGCCCACCGCCAGTGTTTCGTCATGGCCGACGGTCTGGCCTTTGTCATTCTTGATGAGGATGTTCCAGTCCTTCTCGCCCTGGAGATAAACTTCTTCCTGGCCGGCCTTGTCTTCAAAGCGCAGTTCGTTGTAGCCGTTGGAGTTGGGATAGCTCCGGGTCTTAATGGTGCTACGCGTTTTATTGGCAGGCAGATCGTAAAGCGGCTGATTGGCCCCGTTGTAGACGCTGCCGGTGATAACCGGCCAGTCCGGGTCGCCTTCCATGAAGTCCACCAGGACTTCATCGCCGATTCTGGGAATAAACACAGCCCCCCAGCCCCCGCCGCCCCAGGTCTGGCCGCAGCGAAGCCAGCAGGAGCTCTGGTCGTCTTTCTTACCCTTGCGGTCCCAGTGGAACTGCACCTTCACGCGGCCGTATTCGTCCACATAAATCTCTTCGTTTTCCGGGCCGACGACGGTGGCGGATTGGATGCCTTTGATGTACGGCTTTTCAATGGATTTTTCCGGATGATACGCGGCGCTGGAGGGAATCGCCCTGAAAATATTGGAGTATGTCGTTCCTGATCCGGAGCCTGCCTGTTCTTCCATCGTCTGCGGTTGCCGGCCGTTGTGGACAACCTCGATCAGCAAATATT